>VGEJ01000061.1 GCA_016869335.1 Alphaproteobacteria bacterium
TCTGCAATTCCGAATGCCGCGAGCTGGGGCTCGGCCGCCAACCGGCCGTAACGGTCAACGACCACGGCCGCCGACAGCAAACCATGGTGCGCCAGCCGCTTACGCGTCCGCACCGCCTCGCCGTCGATGGCCACCAGCGTGCCGCCGTCGAGTGCCAGACGCCCGGTCGGCACTTGATCCACGACCCGAGCCGGGCCCCGGCCCAGCTCCACGACGCTGCCGTTCGCGACCGTGACGACCTCGGGCACACCGAGGGACCGGGCGAGTTCGGCATGGGCCTCGAGATGACGCGCCTCGCCGTGGACCGGGATGCCGATCCGGGGCTTCACCCAGCGATACATGCGCGCCAGCTCATCGCGTGCGGGATGACCCGAGACGTGGACCAGCGCGTCGCGCTCCGTGATCACCTCGATCCCGTCGCTGACCAACCGATTGTGCAAGAGGCCGATCGCCCGCTCGTTCCCCGGAATGATGCGCGAGGAGAAGATCACGGTGTCACCATCGTCGAGCGCGATGCCAGGGTGTGCGCGCGTCGCAATCCGCGTCATCGCGCCGCGTGGCTCGCCCTGACAGCCCGTCGCCAGGACCAGCGCATGGCGGGGCGGCAGATGGCCGGCGTCCGACTCGGCCACGAGCGGCGGCATGTCCGAAAGGTACCCCGCCTCGCGCGCCGCCTCGATGGTGCGCCACATCGAGCGTCCCGCGGGGACGAGATGACGGTCGTGCGCCGCCGCGATCCGGGCCACCGTTTCGATCCGCGCCACGTTCGAGGCAAAGCACGTCACGACGACCCGCCCATCGCGGTCACGAACGACTTCCTGCATCGTCCGCCGCACCGCCGCCTCCGAGCCTGAATCTCCCGCGCGCAGGGCGTTGGTCGAGTCGCAGATCATGGCGAGGATACCGCGTTCCCCCGCCGCGACGATGGTCGGCTCATCGGTGAGGGCCCCGATCAGCGGCTCGGGGTCGAGCTTCCAATCGCCGGTGTGGAAGATCGTCCCCGCCGGCGTGTCGATCAGGAGCGCATTTCCCTCCGGGATCGAGTGCGTGACCGACACGTAGCGCACGACGAACGGCGCCAGGTCGAGCGCGGCGCCGGGCGCGACGACGTGCAGCGGCACGCTCGCGGTCAGGCCCACCTCGTCCAGCTTGCGCCGCAGCAGCGCCGCGGTGAACGCCGTCGCGTAGACCGGACATCTCAGTCGCGGCCAGAGATAGGGCACGGCCCCAATGTGGTCTTCATGGGCGTGGGTGAGGACGAGGGCCACGAGGTCCTTGCGGCGCTCGGCAATGAAAGCGGGATCGGCCATCAGAAGATCGATGCCCGGCGCCGACTCGTCGGCGAACGTGACGCCGCAATCGACCATCAGCCAGTGCCGGCCGTAACCGTAGAGGCTGAGATTCATGCCGATCTCGCCGGCACCGCCGAGCGCCACGAAGCGCGCCGGCCCGCTCATGCGGTCGGACCGACGTTGCGCCGGTAGACGTCGCGGAGGCCGCGGATCGTCAGGTCGGCATCCAGATGCTCGATGACGGCGGTCCCCGAAGCGAACAGTGGCGCGAGGCCGCCCGTCGCGATGGTCCGCATCGGTCGCCCGAACTCGCCGCGGATCCGGCTCACAAGACCTTCGATCAGCCCGATGTAACCCCAGTAGATGCCCGATTGCATGGCGGAGACGGTGCCGCCGCCGATCACGCGATCGGGCCTTCGCACCGCGATGCGCGGGAGTTGCGCCGCCGCGCGGTGCAGCGCCTCCAGACTCAGATTGATGCCCGGAGCGATGACGCCGCCGACATAGCTGCCCACCTCGTCCACCACATCGAACGTGGTCGCCGTGCCGAAGTCGATGATCACCAGCGCGTTGCCATAGGTGGCATGCGCCGCCACCGCGTTGACCAGGCGGTCCGCTCCGACATCACCCGGCCGCTCCATCAGAACCCGGATGCCGAGATCCAACCCCTCGCCGACCACCAGCGGCTCGCATTGGAAGTAGCGCCGGCACAGTAGACGGAGGTTGAACAGGCCTTGCGGCACGACGGTCGCGATGATGGCGCCATCGATCTGGCGCGATGACAGCGACTGCAACGCCATGAGTTGGGTGAGCCACACGGCATGCTCATCGGCCGTGCGGTTGGCCGCCGTCGCCGCTCGCCACTGGCAGCACAGCCGCTCGCCGTCGAAGACGGCGAAAACCGTGTTGGTGTTACCAGCATCGATCGCGAGGAGCATCCCAACCGCAGCCGATACCACAGTTCGCTGCGCGCGACCAGCAAGCCCGGTTAGCCAGGCGGTGCGCTTCTCTCGCTTCCGCTCAGGAACACTGCACCTGCCGTGATCAAGCGCTCGCCGCCGCCGGCTTCGCGAAGACGAAGCGCGCCCGCTTCATCGAGGGCCTCGAACACCCCGCTGTAGCGCTGTTCGGCAAGGCGTACTTCGATCATCCCGCCCAGACCCGCCGCGCGGGCGAGCCACGCGGCACGGACCGGCGCGAAGCCCTCGGCCATCCAGCGGTTCTGCCAGCCGAGATAGGCGGCGGCAAAACAGTCGATCAGCGCCTCGACCGCGACGCCACAACCCTCGGCATGGAGCGACGTCGCCGGCCACTCGGTGCCCTCGGGATGGCTAGCAACGTTGATGCCGACGCCGATGACGAGCCAGTCGATCCGCCCGTCCGAGGCCGGCTGCGATTCGAGCAGGATGCCCGAGACCTTGCGCCCACCAAGCAAGACATCATTGGGCCACTTGAACCGCGGTGGCGGGGCGCCCACCGCGGCCAGCGCCTCGCCAACCGCCAGCGCCGCCACGAAGCTGAGCTGCGAGGCCTCGGCCGCGCGAACGCCCGGCCGCAGCACGAGCGAGAGGTAGACGTTGCCGGGCGGTGAGACCCAGCGCCGGCCGTAGCGTCCGCGCCCGCCGCTCTGCCGGCGCGCCCACACGAGGGTACCGGCGCTGGCCCCTTGCAGCGCGCGCCGCTTGGCTTCATCGCTCGTCGAGTCGATGGTGTCGTAGGCAAGGAGCGTGTAGTAGGCCGGGAGCGCGAGGCCGCCGGCAGGGGGCCGAGGCGGGACGCTCACGGCACGAGGGCCGCGGCGGCGGTGGCGGCCCCGGCCAGGAGCGGCGCCGGATAGACGAAGAACAGCGCCGTCAGCACACCGGTGGCGACCAGCACGGCCGCCATCTCGCCGCGGATCGGTCGTTCGAATGCATCCGTCGGGGCGTCGAAATACATCAACTTCACGATGCGGACGTAGTAGTAGGCGCCGACCACGCTGGCGACGACGCCGACAACGGCAAGGCCATAGAGTTCGGCGTGAATCGCCGCCATGAAGACGTAGAGCTTGCCGAAGAAGCCCGCGAGCGGCGGCACCCCGGCGAGGGAGAACATGAACACGGTCATGGCCAACGCGAGCATCGGATGGGTGCGCGAGAGCCCGGCCAGCTCGGTGATGTCCTCGACCATCCCCTGTCCGCGCCGCATGCACAGGATGACGGCGAAGGTGCCGACGTTCATCACCACATAGATGGCGAGGTAGATCAGGACGCCGCGCACCCCTTCGGCGCTGCCCGCAGCCAAGCCGATCAACGCGTACCCCATGTGACCGATGGAACTGTAGGCCATGAGGCGCTTGATGCTGGTCTGGCGGATGGCCGCCAGGGCGCCCAGCACCATGGACGCGATCGAGATGACAACGATGACCTGCTGCCAATCGCCGGCGAGCGCTGCGAACGGCTCGAGCATGACACGCAAGAACAGGCCGATCGCAGCCACCTTGGGCGCGACCGCGAACAGCGCCGTCACCGGTGTCGGCGCCCCCTCGTAGACGTCGGGAGTCCACATGTGGAACGGCACCGCCGAGACCTTGAACGCCAACCCGGCGAGGATGAAGACGAGCCCGACCAGAGTGCCGAGCGCATCTGTCGCGCCGGGCACGCTCACAGCACGCGCGATGTCCTCGAAGCTCGTCGTTCCGGTGAAGCCATAGACCAGCGAGGCGCCGTAGAGCAGCATGCCGGAGGCGAGCGCCCCGAGCACGAAGTACTTGAGCCCAGCCTCGGTCGACCGTAGCGAGTCGCGGCGGAAGGCGGCGATGACGTAGAGCGCAAGGCTCTGCATCTCGAGGCCGAGGTAGAGGGCGATGAGGTCGTTGGCCGAGATCATCAACAGCATGCCGACCGTCGCCAGGACGATCAGTACCGGGAACTCGAACCTCTCCATGCCCTCGTGGCGGATGTAGCCGAGCGACAGCACAATGGCGAGCATGGCCCCGATCAGGACCAGGCCCTTCGTGAACACCCCGAACGGGTCGACGACGAACATCCCTGAGAACGTCACCGTGCGTCCCTCGGGGCCAAGGAGCAGCAGCACAAAGGTGACCAGCAGCGCGGCGATCGCCAGATAGCAGAGCGGGCGCGTCGAACGATCGCCGCCGAACACGCCGATCATGAGGAGCGCCAGCGCCGCGCCGCACAGCCACAGCTCGGGTAGGGCCGGCAGGAGCGCAGGCAAGGCGTGCGGATCCACCTCAGCGCTCCGCCATCGTGGCGGGTGCGACCAGCGCCGCCTGGTGCTGGGCGATCAGGTTGGCGACCGAGGCGTGCATCACGTCCAGCAGCGGCTTCGGATAGAAGCCGAAGAAGATGACCGTCGCGATCAGCGGAGCGAACACCGCCATCTCGCGCCGGTTCATGTCGAGCATACCTCGTAGCTCGGTTCGCGTGATCACGCCGAACACCACCTTGCGGTAGAGCCAGAGCGCGTACGCCGCGCTGAGCACCACCCCGGTGGTGGCAAGCACCGCCACCCAGGTGTTCACCTGAAACACGCCGACCAGCACCAGGAACTCGCCGACGAAACCGCTCGTCCCCGGCATCCCGACATTTGCCAGCGAGAACACCAGGAACGCGAAGGCATAGGCCGGCATCCGGTTCACCAGTCCGCCGTAGTCGGCGATCAGGCGCGTGTGCATGCGGTCGTAGACCACCCCGACGCACAGGAAGAGCGCGGCAGACACCAGGCCGTGGCTGAACATCTGCATGATACCGCCCTCGATGCCCTGCGGCGTCAGCGTGAACAGGCCGATCGTCACGAAGCCCATGTGCGCCACCGAGGAGTAGGCGATGAGCTTCTTCATGTCCTCCTGCATCAGCGCGACGAGCGAGGTGTAGACGACCGCGACGACGCTGAGGCCGAAGATCAGCGGCGTGAAGTACGCGGTGGCATCGGGCAGCATCGGAATCGAGAACCGCAGGAACCCATAACCCCCCATCTTCAGGAGGACCCCGGCCAGGATCACCGATCCGGCCGTTGGCGCTTCCACGTGCGCATCGGGCAGCCAGGTGTGCACCGGCCACATCGGCAGCTTGACCGCGAACGAGGCGAGGAACGCGAGCCACAGCCAGTTCTGGACGCCGGCATCGAAGCCGTGCCGCATCAGCGTCGGCACGTCGGTGGTTCCGACCGCGTCGTACATGTAGATCAGCGCCAGCAGCAGCAGCACCGAGCCGAGCAGCGTGTAGAGGAAGAACTTGAAGGTCGCGTAGATGCGGCGCGGCCCGCCCCAGATTCCGATGATCAGGAACATGGGGATCAGCCCGGCCTCGAAGAACAGATAGAACACGACGAAGTCGAGCGCGCAGAACACGCCGATCATCGTCGTTTCCATCACCAGAAACGCGATCATGTACTCCTTCACGCGCTCCTGAATCGCGTCCCAGCTCGCGAGGACGCAGAGCGGCGTGAGGAACGCGGTCAGCACCACGAACAGGAGCGAGATGCCGTCCACACCCATGTGGTAGGCAATGCTGTCGTCGATCCACGGCGCGCGCTCGACGAACTGGAAGTCGGCGGTCCCGGTATCGAAGCTGCCCCACAACAGGAGCGCCAGGACGAGGTTGATCGCCGAGGTCCAGAGCGCGAGGTAGCGGGCATTGCGGGCGACCACCGCCGCCTCCCCGCGCGTGACCAGGATGAAGCCGACCCCGACCAGCGGCAGGAACACGATCAGCGACAGGATCGGCCACTCGCTCAGCATCTAGAGGCCGAGCCGGTATATGTACCAGGTCACGAAGAGGGCGATGCCGATGAGCATCGCGAAGGCGTAATGGTAGAGGTAGCCGCTCTGCAGCGCGCTCGCCCGGCGCGCCAGTCGCACGATCGTGGCCGCCGCACCATCGGGTCCGAAGCCGTCGATCACGCGGCCATCGCCGCCGCGCCACAGCCAGTAGCCGACGAACTTGGCGGGCCGCACCAGCGCGACCTCGTAGAGCTCATCGAAGTACCACTTGTTCAGGAGGAAGCGGTAGAGCTCGGGGTGCGCGGCGGCGAGACGGGCGGGCGTCGCCGGGCTTCGGATGTACATGTACCACGCAGCCAGTATCCCGATGACCGCCACCACGGTCGGCGCCGCCTTGACCCAGAACGGAACGTGATGCGCGGCCTCCAGCACCGCGTGCTCTGGCAGCACCAGGAGCGCACTGCCCCAGAACGCCGACTCGGTGCCGACCAGCGGCTCATAGGCAAGGGCGCCCGCGAGCACCGCGCCGAGCGCCAGGACGATCAGCGGCGCGGTCATCGTCGCCGGCGCTTCGTGGGCGTGCGCCATCACCTCGGCGCTCGCCCGTGGTGCGCCGTGGAAGGTCATGAACAGAACCCGCCACGAATAGAAGGCGGTGAGCACCGCGGCACCGATGCCGAGCCAGAACGCATAGCCGCTCACCGGGCTCGCCGAGGCAAAGGCCGCCTCGAGGATGATGTCCTTGGAATAGAAGCCGGCGAAGATCGGCACGCCGGCCAGGGCGAGCGAGCCGATCCACATCACCGCATAGGTCACGGGCAGCTTGCGGTAGAGCCCGCCCATCTTGCGCATGTCCTGCTCGTCGGCCATGGCGTGGATGACGGCGCCCGAGCCGAGGAACAGGAGCGCCTTGAAGAAAGCGTGGGTGAACAGATGGAAGATCGCCGCCGAGTAGGCCGAGACCCCCGCGGCAAAGAACATGTAGCCGAGCTGGCTGCACGTCGAGTAGGCGATGACGCGCTTGATGTCGTTCTGCACCAGGCCGATGGTCGCCGCCATCAGCGCCGTCGTCGCGCCGATCACGGTGACGAAGGCCAGCGTCCATGGCGCGTATTCGAACAGCGGCGAGAGCCGCGCCACCATGAACACGCCCGCCGTCACCATCGTCGCCGCGTGGATCAGCGCCGAGACCGGGGTCGGGCCTTCCATCGCATCGGGCAGCCACGTGTGGAGGCCGATCTGCGCCGACTTGCCCATCGCCCCGAGGAACAGGAGGAAGGTGATCGTGGTCAGGGTGTCGAGCTCGAGTCCCAGGAACGAGAACGTCTTGCCCTCTAGCGCCGGGGCGCCGCCGAAGATCGTGTCGAAATCGATCGCTCCGAAGGCGAGGAAAACGCCCATGATGCCGAGGGCAAAGCCGAAATCGCCGATGCGATTGACGATGAAGGCCTTGATCGCGGCGGCGTTCGCGGCCGGGCGCCGATACCAGAAGCCGATCAGGAGGTAGGAACAGAGCCCCACGCCCTCCCAGCCGAAAAAGAGCTGCAACAGGTTGTCGGCCGTGACCAGGCTAAGCATGGCAAAGGTAAAGAGCGACAGGTACGCCATGAACCGCGGCTTGTGCGGGTCGTGCGCCATGTAGCCAATCGAATAGACGTGCACAAGCGCCGAGACGCCGCTTACCGTAACCAGCATGACCCCAGTCAGCGCGTCGATCCTGAGCTGCCAGGTCGCCGTGAAGCTGCCCGACTCGAACCAGGTGAACAGCACCACCCGCTCGACCGACCCGCCCTCGACGGACTCGGCCAAGCCGATGATCGAGAGCACTGCGGACGCGATCACGGCAAGGCACGTGACCGCGTTCGCGCCGCGATCGCCGATCAACCGCCCGAAGAGACCCGCGATGATCGCGGCGCCGAGCGGTAATAGCACGATGACAGCGTAGAGCATCGTGCCGTTCAGCCCTTCATCAGGTTCACGTCTTCCACCGCGATCGTGCCGCGATTGCGGAAGTAGATGACCAGGATGGCGAGGCCGATTGCCGCCTCGGCCGCCGCCACGGTGAGCACGAACATGGCGAAAACCTGGCCGACAAGATCGCCGTGGAAGCTCGAGAACGCGACCAGGTTCAGGTTCACCGCCAGCAGCATCAACTCGATCGACATCATGATGATGATGACGTTCTTACGATTGAGGAAAATGCCAAACACGCCGAGCGTGAACAGGATCGCGCCGACGCTGAGGAAGTGGCCGATCCCGATGGCCATCACACACCCCCTCGCGGCACGACCTTCTTCAGCTCGACCGCCGCCTCGCGCCGGCGTCGGAGCTGCTTGCCCACGCTTTGTTTGCGCACCCCGACGCGCTGGCGCAGCGTCAGGACGATCGCGCCGACCATGGCGATCAGGAGAACGATCCCGGCCGCCTGAAACAGATAAACGTAGCGCGTGTACAGTAGCTCGCCGAGCGCCGCGGTATTCGTCACCTCGTTGATCGGCGGCGTCGGGGCGCTGCTCGCCACCGCCGGCGCGATCGACCCGATCGCGTCGCTGCCCAGCAGCAAGAGCAGTTCCGCAAGCAGGACGAGGCCGATCACACCGCCGATCGGGAGGTACTGGAGGAAGCCCTGGCGCAACTCCGCGAAATTGATGTCAAGCATCATGACGACGAACAGGAACAGCACCGCCACCGCGCCGACGTAGACGATCACCAGGATCATGGCCAGGAACTCGGCCCCGAGTAGCACCATGAGGCCGGCGCTGTTGAAGAAGGCGAGGATGAGGAACAGGACGGAGTGCACGGGATTGCGTGCGGCAATGACCATCACCGCCGCGGCAAGTGTCACGGCAGCGAAGGCGTAGAAGGCGATCGCCTGGACGATCACGCCACGCTCAGCCGCATCGGCCCCCCCGGCTCATGCTCCCCGCTCCGCCGCGCTCACCGATATGGGGCGTCGCGCTCGAGGTTGGCCGCGATCCGATGCTCCCAGCGGTCGCCATTGGCCAACAGTTTTTCCTTGTTGTACAGCAGCTCCTCGCGGCTCTCGGCCGCGAACTCGAAGTTGGGTCCCTCGACGATCGCGTCGACCGGGCAGGCTTCCGCGCACAGCCCGCAGTAGATGCACTTGGTCATGTCGATGTCGTAGCGCGTCGTGCGCCGGCTGCCGTCGTCGCGCGGCTCGGCTTCGATGGTGATGGCCTGCGCCGGGCAGATCGCCTCGCACAGCTTGCAGGCGATGCAGCGCTCTTCGCCGTTGGGATAGCGCCGCAGTGCGTGCTCACCGCGAAAACGGGGGCTGAGCGGCCCTTTCTCGTAGGGATAGTTGAGCGTCGCCGGCTTCTTCCACATATAGCGGAACGTCACCGCCAGGCCGGACAGCAGCTCGGTCAGGAACAGGCTACGAACGCTCCGCTCCAGGAACCCCGCACCCGAGGCGGCCTTGGCAGCGACCTCGGGCGCCGAGCGCGCGCCGGCGCCACTCTGTCTCACGTTTGCGGTAGCCAATCGAACACCACCAGGACGACCGCGGTCAGCGCGACCCAGAACAGCGAGATCGGCAGGAAGACCTTCCAGCCCAGCCGCATGAGCTGATCATAGCGATAGCGCGGCAGAGTCGCGCGCACCCAAACGAACACGAACAGGCAGAGCGCGATCTTGAGGGCAAACCAGACGATTCCGGGGATCCAGGTGAACGGCGCCACATCGAACGGCGCCAGCCAGCCGCCCAGGAACAGAATCGTCGTCAGCGCGCTCATCAGGCACATGTTGGCGTATTCGCCGATGAAGAAGAGCCCGAAGGTAAGGGCCGAGTACTCGACCTGATAGCCGGCGACCAGCTCCGATTCCGCCTCCGGCAGATCGAACGGATGGCGGTTGGTCTCGGCCAACGCCGAGACGAAGAAGATCACGAACATCGGGAACAGCGGGATCACCAACCACAGATCGCGCTGCGCCTCGACGATGTCGGACAGGTTGAGCGAGCCCACCGCAAGCAGGACGGTGATGATGACGAAGCCCGCCGAGACTTCGTAGGAAACCATCTGGGCCGCCGAACGCAGCGCGCCCAGAAACGCATAGCGCGAGTTCGACGCCCATCCCGCCATGATGATGCCGTAGACCCCGAGCGATGAGATCGCGAACAGGTACAGCACGCCGACGTTGATGTCGGACAGCACCAGGCCGTCATCGAACGGGATCACCGCCCAGCCGATCATCGCCAAGGTGAACATGAGTGCCGGCGCGGCCAGGAAGACCACCCGGTTGGCGCCGGTCGGCAGGATGGTCTCCTTGAAGACCATCTTGAGCGCGTCGGCAAACGACTGCCAGACCCCAAGCGGCCCCACGACATTCGGCCCGACGCGCAGCTGCATCGCCGCCATCACCTTGCGCTCGGCGAGCGTGACATAGGCGACAATGAGGAGAAGCGGCAGCACGATCGCCAGCACCTTGAGGGCGATCAGCAGCGCTGGCCACGCGTAGCCGCCCCAGAAGCCGACCTCAGCCATGGGTGCCGGTCGCCTTCGTCGGGCCGCGCACGAAGCGGGCGCTGCACGCCGCCATGGTTTCGGAGGCGCGGCAGATCGGGTTGGTGAGGTAGAAATCGCT
>VGEJ01000062.1 GCA_016869335.1 Alphaproteobacteria bacterium
CGAGTTAGAGGAGGGGTCGGCTCGCTACTCGTGGACCATCGCGTTCTCGGAAGCAGGGCGGAAGCAGGCGGAAGCAAATCGGGCCTCTCGCTGTCGCTGCGAGGCGCGCGCCCGCCGCGTCAAAAAAGGGGGTGCCGTTCTTTCTGGGACTCCTGCCCTGCCCGGACCGCAGTGCTTCCCCCTTACCTCGGGAAGGGACGCGGACGCTGGGCTGGGCGCGAGTGCCGCATCGCGCCCTCGGGCCGCTTTGCCGCCGAGTTCCAAGGCGTGATCGACGAGGGCCAGGCCTTCAGGCGCGAGCGGCTCGGCATGATCGATTTCCCGAGCCTGCAATCGCGGGAAGGCGCGTTCCACCACAACGAGGCGGTCGCGGCCTATGCGCTGGCGCTGCTGCGCGCAGCCGCCCGGGCGGGCACGCTCGACGGGTCCGGCGCGGTGGACGAGGCATCGCTGCTCGCGGCCGCCCTGCTGCACGATGTCAGCAAGGACACGATCGATGCGGGCCGTATCAACGCGGTCGGGCTCGATGGCGCCAAGTGCGACCGGCTGCGCGAGGACCTGCGGGCGGGAACGCTCTCGATCCTCGATCAGGTCGGCTTTGCCGAGGCGACGCCGGTGATCGACCGCCTCTACCGGTTCGAAGCGAACGGCGGTGCCGGCACGCCGGCCGAAGTGCTGGGCGATTCCGTGCTCCTGCCGATCGCCGCCCCCGACATCTACGATGCGATGACCGCGCCCAAGTTCTACAAGGGCACCTCGTGGTGCATCTCCGGCGCGCTCGGCGAGTTGCTGCATCTGCCGGCGTGCGCCGCGAGCGTGCGCCCGCTCATCCAGGCCTTCATCGATCTGATGCGCCCGGCCGACTTCTCGCCCACCCCGCGGCGCGAGTCAGGGGTCATCATCCGCTAGTGCCGTGTTGCATAAACGCCAGAGGCGTGCCGTAGCTCGCGGGCGAGGGAAGCGAGCGTCTCGAAGGATGAGGCCCGCGCCGCGGATCTGCGCTGTCGGGTACTAGGCCGGACCACGTTATTTCTTCGTCCGGCTGCGCGAGACGCGCGCGGTCAGGGGGCGCATCGCCTTGCTCCGCGCCACCTTGTAGCCGATCCGCCGGCCGAGGTCGGTCTGCACCATGCGGTCGATGAAGCTCTTGTGGACGCGGGGTCCCGACCGGTTGGTGTCCTCGGCCGCGGCCTGCCCGGTGATGTCGGCCAGCACGACGTGCGCGGCATTGTGGCCCGGCGCGCCCATCACGCCGCCGCCCGGGTGCGTTCCGGCGCCGCACAGGTAGTAACCCGGCAGCGGCGTGCGGTAGTGCCCGAGCGCCGGGAGCGGCCGCGAGGAATAGAGCTGCGGCAGCGTCATCGCAGTGTGGAAGATGTTGCCGCCGGTGATGTTGTACTCGCGCTCGAGGTCGAGCGGCGTGATCACCGCGCGGCCGAGGATGTGGTCCTTGATGTTGGGAGCGTAGCGGCACAGCACCGCGATGACCTTATCGCCCCACGCCTCGCGGTAGCTGTCCCAGGTGCCGCGGGCGAGCTCGAAGGGGGTGTGCTGCACCCCGACCGTCAGGGTGTGCTTGCCGGCCGGCGCCAGTGTCGGGTCCGTCACCGACTGGGTGATGACCTCGATCATGAAATCGTCCGGGATCTCGCCCTTGCGCTGGGCGGCGAACGCCATCTCGAAGTTCTCGGTCGAGGCGCCGAGCATCTGGTGGCCGCGATGCTGCGGGCCGGGCCGGGCATCCGCGAAACCGACGTAGTGCGGCAGCTCGTCGACAAGGAGGTGCACGCGGGCCATGCCGCCGCGGTTGTCGATCGCCTCGACCGCGCGGCGAAAGCTACGATCGAGGTGCTGCGGCTCGACCAGCTTGAGCAGCGAGCGCTTGGGATCGGCGTTCGAGATCACGGCATGGGCGGCGATCTCCTCGCCGCTCTCGAGCATGACGCCGCTCGCCAGGCCGTTGCGCACGATGACCCGTGCCACCGGGGCCGCGGTCCGGATCGTCACGCCCCGCGCCTCGGCCGCGCGGGCGAGCGATTGGGTGATGCCGCCCATGCCGCCCTTGACGAACGCCCAGCGGCTCAGCTCGCCCTCGAACTCGCCCGCCGCATGGTGGCCGTAGACGTAGGACAGCCCGGGCGTCGAGGGGCCGCCATAGACCGAGACCATGCCGTAGAAGGTGAGGAAGCCCTTGATGTGCGGCGACTCGAAGTACTTGTCCAACAGGTCGTTGGTCGAGGCGAGCACGAACTCGTCGAGCAGCTCTTCCTCGCCGATCTCCTCGAAGGCGCGGAATACCTCGGAGCGGCGGGGCGGCGGCTGCATCAGCCAGGGATGCACTATCTCGCCGAAGCGGCGGTAGCGGGCGCCGAACTCGATGAATCGCTCGGCATCGCGCTTGGAGTAGCGCTCGAGCTCGCGCAGGGTGCGGTCGAGCTCCTTCCACAGGAACAGATGGCTGCCGTCGGCGAATAGCGCGAAGCCCTGGACGTCGGGCGCGAACATTTCCAGTCCGTGCTGCTTGAGCGCGAGATCGCGCACGATCTCGTCGCGGAACAGTCCCTGGACGAAGGCGCACGAAGAGAACGTGGCGCCGGGAATTAGCTCCTCGCTAACGCAGGCGCCGCCGACCTTGTAGCGCGCCTCCAGCACGATCACCTTGCAGCCCGCCCGCGCTAGGTAGTTGGCGGCAACGAGCCCATTGTGCCCGGCGCCGATCACCGCGACGTCGTAATGCTCGGTCATGCACTCCTCCCTCGGTCCGTTGACGCGCGCCTCACGCCCCCGCCAGGGCCGGGCGGGCACGCACGCCGGCGCCAGCGCGCAGGATACGCGTCGCCAGCACCACGATCAGGAACGACGCAATGCCGATGCAGGTGAAGGTCGCGTTCACCGCCGGCGTGAAGCCGAACCGGAGCTGGTTCCAGACATAGACCGGCAGCGTCGGCTGCACCCCGGTGAGGAAGAACGTCACGATGATCTCATCGAATGACAGCGTCAGACCCAGCAGGGCGGCGCCGATCAAGGCGCTCGCCAGCATCGGCAGCATCACGTGGATGAACGTGCGCAACGGGTTGGCGCCGAGGTCCATCGAGGCCTCGGCGTAACTCGGGTCGAGCAGGCGCAGCCGCGCCAGAACGATCAGCATCACGATCGGCATCACGAACGTGAGGTGGCCGAGTATCACGCGGTGAACGCCCGGGCCGACGCCGAACACCTGGAACGCAACGACGAGAGCGACCCCCAGCACCACGCCGGGCAGCGCCACCGGCAGGGCGAGGGTGCCGAGGAGCACGTTGGAAAAGCGCCGCCGCCGGCCGGCGAACACGAGCGCGAAGCCCGTACCGACGACCAGCGCAATTGCCACCGTGCTGCCCGCCACGAGAAGCGAGAGCCGCAGCGCCGCGCCGATCTCGGCGTCGTCGAACAGCACCGCATACCATTCGAGCGTAACGCCGGTGAACGGCAGCGAGGGGATCTTCGAGGCGTTGAACGAGAACACCGCGACCGCGGCGAGCGGGGTGTAGAGGAACAGATAGGGCAGGATGAACAAGGTCCATTGCCCGAGGCGCTGCGCCCGCTCGGCGGCGGTGCGCGGCCGGCGTCCGGGGTCGAGACCGGCCCCGCCCGGTGTCGCTTCGAGGCGGCCCTCGACCCGCGCCAGGCGCGCGATCACCGCCACGAACAGCGCCACGGCCAGCAGCAGCATGATCGCCATCGCGGCACCGAGCGGCCAGTTTCCGGCGAGCCCGAACTGCGATTGGATCATCACGCCCACCATCGTGCCGTCCATTCCGCCGACCATCGCCGGCGTCACATAGTCGGCGACCGCGATCAGGAACGCGAGCGCGAAGCCGATCGCCACACCTTGGCGCGACAACGGCCAGATCACGTGACGCAGCGTCCGCAGGCCGTTCGCGCCGCAGTCGTGCGAGGCCTCGATCAGGCTGCGCGGAATCCGTTCCAGTGCGGTGTAGGCGGTGATGAACACGTACGGGATGGCAACGTACGTGAGGGTGAGAAACACCGTGAAGCGGGTGTAGAGGAAGGCGTCCGAGGGCTCGTTGAGCACGCCGATCTCGATCAGGAACGAGTTCAGCACGCCGTTCTCGCCCAGCAACATGCGCCACGCGAAGACCCGGATCAGCAGGCTCACCCACAGCGGGATGATGACCAGCAGCACAGCCGTCAGCTTGTGCCGCCGGAGCTTCAGGCTGGCGAAGCAGGCCATAGGGTAGGCGATCAGGGCGGCGAGGAGCGCGGCGCCGAGCGCGGTGTATAGCGTGCGCACGATCAGCAGCCGGTAGGTGCTCGAGTCGAGCACCTTGCCGTAGTTCGCGACGGTGAACTCGCGCAGCATCACCCCGCCGTCGTTCTTCCACACGCTGGCGACGATCAGGAGCAGGTTCGGCGCGACGACGAGCAGGATGAGCCACAGGTAGATGGGAGCGATCGGGAGCACGCGGCGCAAGCGATTCTCCTGCCGCGGTGTCGAGCCGGGGCTAGTCACGCAGGACCACGACGTCGTCGCTGGCGATCCCGACCGTAACCGGCTGTCCGGGCGCGAAGCGCAGGCGGCGCTTGGCCTGCACCAGGGCGGTCAAGGTGACGCCCTGGGCGGCCAAGCCGAGTTCGATGGTGTCGCCGTGGAATACCACCGAGTCGATGGTGGCCGGGAGGTGCACGCCCGCCTCCGGCACCGAGCCGTCCTCCACCAGTTCGATCGCCTCCCACCGGATGGCGACGGTCGCCTCGCCCGGCGCCGCTTCGCCGCCGAGCGCCAGCCTCACATCGCCAGCCCGCGCCTGCCACCCGCCGGCACCACGCTCGATGCGGCAGGCGACGAGGTTCGAGCGGCCGATGAACGCCGCGACGAAACGGGTTTCGGGGCGGTAGTAGACATCCTCGGGCGTGCCGATCTGGTCGATGGCGCCGGCATGCATCACCGCCAACCGATCCGACATCGACAGCGCCTCGCCCTGATCGTGCGTGACGTAGATGAAGGTGATCTCGACCTCGCGCTGGAGCCGCTTGAGCACCGACTGCATCTGCTGGCGCAGGCGGAGGTCGAGCGCCCCCAGCGGCTCGTCCAGGAGGACCACCTTGGGCCGGCCGATCAGCGCCCGGGCCAAGGCGACGCGCTGGCGCTGGCCTCCCGAGAGCTGGTGCGGCAGGCGCTGCTCATACCCCTGCATGTCAACGAGCTCGATGAGATCGGCACTGCGCCGGGCGATCTCGCCAGCTTCCGTGCCGCGCATGCGCAGCGGGTAGGCGAGGTTCGCCGCGACAGTCATGTGCGGGAACAGCGCGTAGTTCTGGAACACGGTGTTGACGTCACGGTGGTAAGGGCGGGTCCACGTGACATCGGCGCCGTCGATGAACACCTGGCCGCTGTCGGGGACCTCGAAGCCGGCGATCAGTCGCAGCATAGTCGTCTTGCCCGAACCGCTCGGCCCCAGCACCGAGAAGAACTCGCCGGACCGGATGTCGATGTCGACGGGGCCGAGCGCGCGCACCCGGCTCTGATCGTAGGTCTTCGACACGCGGCGAAGGCTCACGATGGGTGCCGTCGCCGGGCCGGCGTCGGCCGGTTCGGTCGGCACGGCGCTTCCCTCCTGGTGCACGCGATCCGGCGCGGCGCGCCCGCGGTCCATAGTCCGCAGCCCGCGGCCCGCGGCTATGGTCGGGGCCTCGGCTGCGGGCCTTCGATCTCAGCCGCCCGCTTTGAACTCGTTCCAGATCTCGAGCCGCCGGTCGAAATCCTCGGGCGGCAGGAAGAACACCAGCTTATCGAAGAACCCGGGCGCGGTCTGGTCGATCACGTTGGTGTTCTTGAGGATGTCCTCGTTGATGGCTGCCGCGCGCGCGTTGTCAAGCGACAGGATGCCGTTGTTGGCCGAGAACTCGACGAACTGCTTCTGCCAGCCGAGGCTCAGGCATTCGCTGCAGAAGTCATAGGACGCCTGGCGATTGCCCCGCTCGGTGACGACGAAGTTGTCGACCCACGAGGGCGTGCCTTCCTTGGGGAAGGTATAAGCGAAGGGCAGGCCCCGCTCGACGAGGTCGGTGACGACGGCGATGTTCTGGCAGTACCCGACCACCGCATCGCCCGCGCCATAGATACTGGTCGCATCGTCGAAGCCTTTGGCAATGGTGCGGATCTGCGGGCGCAGCGCGAGGAGCGCCTCGCGGCACTTCTCGAACTCCGCATCGGTCAGGTTGAAGGGATCCTTGGCACCGACGTACAGCGCGATCATCGGGAACGTGACGTAGGAGTCGTCGAACATGTTCACCTGCCCCTTGTACTTGGGGTCCCACAGGACCCCCCAGCTGTCGGGGGCCGGCGTCACCTTCTCGGTGTGGTACATGAGCGGCTGGGTACCCCAGTTGTAGGGGACGCCATAGAGCTGACCATCGACCGAGTTGATCCCTTTCCAGTCGAGGCTCGCGGTGATGTTGCCGACGTTGGCGACCTTGGCGGCATCGAAGGGCGCCAGAAGCCCCGCCTTCACGTAACGCGACACCGAGCCGCTATCGACCAGGATCAGGTCGGCCTCGATCGCACCGGAGCGGGTCTTCGAGTACATCTCGTCGACCGAGCCGGTGTTGACGATATTGACCTTGACGCCGGTCTTCGCGGTATAGGCCTCGACCCACGGCGGCTCGTGGTAGGTCTCCCAGGTGAAGACGGTTATCTCGTCGGCCGCGTGGGCGCGCCGGCCGATGCTGAACGCGGCAACGCCGGCGGTTGCCGCCGCCGTCTTCAGGAAGCGCCGCCGCCCCAACGTCTTGGTGACTCGCTTGGTGTGCGGTCGACCCGCGCCGTTCACGTCACGTGTACCCATCATGCCCTCCCCGATCCCGGCAGCACGATTCCATGCCCACTTCGGCGCTAAACAAGCATGGCGAGCCGGAGCGGCGCAAGGAGGTTGATGGCGGGCCGTTGCCCAACGGCAGGTGGGAGGTCAGAGCCGGTCGGCCAGCACGAGGTCGGCCGCCTTCTCCCCGATCATGATGCACGGTGCGTTGGTGTTGCCGCTGACCAGCGTCGGCATGATCGAAGCGTCGGCGATCCGCAGTCCGGCGATGCCGTGGACCCGGAGACGGTCATCGACGACCGCCCGGGCGTCCCGCCCCATGCGGCACGTCCCGGCCGGGTGATAGATGGCGGTGGTCCGGGTGCGCACGTAGCGCTGCCAGTCGTCGTCGCTTCGCACCGCCGGGCCCGGCAGGGCCTCCGCGAGCACCGCGGCGGCGAGCGGCGGGGTCGCGAAGATGCGACGCACCAGCCTGGCCCCCGCGACGAGCGCCGCGACATCGTCCTCACTCGCCAACAGCCTCGGCTCAATCCGCGGCGCCATGTCGGGCGCGGCGCTCTTCAGCCGGATGCGCCCACGCCCCGCCGGGCGGCACAGGTTGACGATGGCGGTCACGGCGGGCCGATCCAGGAGCACGACGGCGTCCGCGCGGAGGTCGTATCCGGCCGGGGTGAAATGCAGCTGAATGTCAGGCGAGGCGAGACCCTCGGGTCGCGAGCGGATGAATGCCAACGCGTGGGCATCGGGCGTCGCCCCGGGGCCGCGCCCGAACGCCGCCCAGGTCAGCAAGTGCCACAAGAGGCGCTCCGGGGTCCGCTCGACGTTGTAGGTGCGCTCGCTGACCAGGTAGCAGGCGAGCAGGCCCGGGTGCTCCTGCAGGTTCTCGCCGACGCCAGGCAGTTCGTTCACGACGGCGATGCCGTGCGAGCCGAGCTCCGCTGCCGGACCGATGCCGGACAGCATGAGGAGTTGCGGCGAGTTGACCGCTCCCGCGCACACGATGATCTCGCCCGCCGCCGCGGCGCAGTGGCGGTGCTGGCGGCGGGTGTACTCGACGCCGCACGCGCGCCGTCCCTCGAACACGATGCGGGTGACGTGCGCCTCGGTCGCGATCGCCAGATTGGGGCGGCGCTCGGCCGGCCGGAGGTAGGCGTGGGCGCTCGAGCAGCGGCGGCCGCGCCGCTGCGTCGCCTGCAACAGGCCGATGCCCTCCTGGCGCGCGCCGTTGATGTCGGCGTTCGCTGGTATCCCGGCAGCGATTCCGGCGGCCACGAACCGCCGCGACAGCGGGTGGACGTCGCGGATGTTGGCGACCGCCAGCGGACCGCCGCTGCCGTGATACGCCGAGGCGCCGTTCTCGTTGTCCTCGGCGCGGACGAAATAGGGCAGCACGCTGGCGTAATCCCAGCCGTCGTTGCCCAGCGCCGCCCACTGGTCATAGTCCTCGCGCTGGCCGCGGACGTACAGCATGCCGTTGATCGCGCTCGTGCCGCCGAGCACCTTGCCGCGCGGCCAGATGTCCGCGCGGCCGCCCCGAGTCGGGTCAGGTTCGGCCTTGTAGCACCAGTCCCACCGCGGATTGCCGATGCCGGCGAGATAGGTCGCGGCCGGCATGCGGATGACGATCGAATCGTCGCGCCGCCCGGCCTCGAGCAAGAGCACGCGGTGCCTCGGATTCGCCGACAAGCGGTTGGCGAGCACGCAGCCGGCCGAGCCCGCGCCGACGATGATATAGTCCCACAACATCCCTCACCCCGGGCGGACTCATAGTCATGAATGACTTTGCCGGCAAGGTTGGGCTCGTCACCGGCGGCACCTCGGGCTTCGGCGCGGCGATCGCCAAGGCCTTCGCGGCCCGCGGTGGCGCCGTGTTGCTGACCGGGCGCGACAGCGGGCGCGGCGCCGCGGTCGAGCGCGCCATCGCCGAGGCGGGTGGGCGGGCCGTATTCGTGCCCGGCGATGTGGCCGATCCGGCGCTGTGCGAGCGGCTGATCGCCGAGGCCGTGCGCCGGCTCGGCCGGCTCGATGTGCTGGTCAACTGCGCCGGCATCGTCCACCTCGGCACCGCCGAGGCGACCACGACCGAGGCGTGGCGGCAGGTCATGGCGGTCAATGCCGATGCGCCGTTCTACCTCAGCCGGGCCGCGATCCCGGTGTTCCGGCGCCAGGGTGGCGGCGCCATCGTCAACATCGCCTCCGAGCTCGCGCTCGTCGGTCAGCCGGGCTACGCCGCCTACTGCGCGAGCAAGGGCGCGCTCCTCCAGCTCACCCGGGTCATGGCGCTCGACCACGCACGCGAGGGCATCCGGGTGAACGCGCTGTGCGCCGGCGGCTGCGATACGCCGATGCTCTACGAGGAGTTCCGCCAGGCCGGGGTGGACCCGGCGGCCGGCCTCCCGTTCGCCCGCGATATCATCCCCATGGGGCGCCTCGGCCGGGCCGAGGAGATCGCCCAGGCTGCGCTCTTCCTCGCCTCGGATGCCGCGGCCTTCGTGACCGGCGCGGCGTTCGCCGTCGATGGCGGCAACACCGCCGGTGGTTTCATCGCCGGCGCCGCCGCCGCCAAATCCGCCCGCGCCTGAACCGCGCTCCAGGGGCGGCGCTCAGCGCTCCGAGCCCAGGCACAGCACCTGCGCGGTGAAGGCGCGGGCGCGCGCCGCGATCTCGGTCGCGGGGAGCTCATCGTAGGCGCCGGCGGTCATGTACGGGATGCCGTGCGCATCGAGCAGGTTGGCGGCGAGCGAGACCTTGATCGCGAAGTTCACGTTCTGCGGGATGTCGGCCGTAACCTGAGCCACCGCGATGGCGTCGAGCTTGGCGACGACCACCCCGACTACCGCGCCGCCGCCATCGAGCACCGGCCCGCCGCTGTTGCCGGGCTGCACCGGCGCGGTGACCTGCATGAGCCGGCTGTCATCGCCCGGGCCGCCATTCGCGCGCGAGCCGTTGCGCCTCGGCGATCTGCGCCGGCGTCATCTTGGCCGCGACGCCGTCGCGGTTCTTAACGGCCAGATCGCGGTCCGCGCCCTCGGATGCCAGGAAGAGGGATGCGGCCAGGTTGAACCACTTGTGCGCTTGCACATAGTCCTGCGCCACGCCCTGGCCGGTGTCGTACATGAGGCCGAGGTTGGTCTGGGCGCTGGCGTGGTCCTGCGCGGCGGCGAGGCGATACCAGCGCACCGCCTCGGCGTAGTCCTGCGTCACGCCACGGCCGTTCCCGTACATGAAGCCGAGGTTGGTCTGGGCGCGGGCGATGCCCTGCGCGGCGGCGAGGCGGTACCAGCGCACCGCCTCGGCGTAGTCCTGCGCCACGCCCTTGCCGGCGAGGTACATGAGGCCGAGGTCGGCCTGAGCATCCGCCAAGCCCTGTTCGGCGGCGAGGCGGAACCAGCGCACCGCCTCGGCATCGTCCTGCGCCACGCCCTGGCCGGTGTGGTACATCATGCCGAGGTAGAACTGGGCCGGTGCATTGCCCTGTTCGGCGAGCGGGCGCCAGAGCTTCAGCGCCTCGGCGTAGTCGCCGCGTGAGAAGGCTCGGAACCCGTCCTCGAACGGGCCGGCGGTCGCGGGCGCC
>VGEJ01000063.1 GCA_016869335.1 Alphaproteobacteria bacterium
CGTTTTCTCGAGCGCTCACGGGTACCGGCAGGGCGACAACGCATCGCGTACGCCGTCGATGGCCGCTACCAGTTCCAGTCGTGGGAGATCGAGGTGCCGTTCTCGGTCGGTTCGTGTGGCCTTTCGGGCGACGATGTCAAACGCCTGGTGGCCGACTTCCACGCCGTGCACGAGCGCATCTACACGATCAAGGACGAAGACGATCCGGTCGAGTTCGTGGTCTGGAAGGTGCGCGCGATCGGTGCCGCCGACCACGGCGATATCCGGGAGGCACCAAGGGAGCCACAGCGCGGCGCGCCGGTGCCGCGCGCGGTCCGGCCAGTCTTCATCCACGAGGCCGGCGGGCTCTGCGATGTGCCGATCCACTTCGGCCATCGGCTCGGCGCTGGCGCCCGCATCGAGGGACCGGCCGTCATCGAGGAGGAAACCACGACGATCCTACTGTTCCCCGGCATGACGGCGGAAGCCGACATGTACGGCAACTACAGCGTACGTCTCTAGGGAATCCAGCCCGCTCGCGATGGGCGCGGCCGGTTGCGAGTAGTAGTGTGACACCATGGACAACGGGAGGAACTGATGAACAGGTTGCTTACGGCTCTTGCCGCCGGTGCGGTTCTGGTGACCGCGGGAAGCGCGGTGCCGGCCGCGGCTGCCGATGACACGATCAAGATCGGGGCGGTCGTTTCCTACAGCGGCTACATGGCGCCCTACGACATCCCGCCCTATCAAGCGGCGGTGCTCGCGGTCGAGGAGATCAACGCCAAGGGCGGCGTTCTCGGCAAGAAGATCGAGGTGCTGGTCGAGGACGCCAAGACCGACCGGGCGCTCACCGCGCGCAAGGCGCATGAGCTGGTCGACAAGGGCGTACAGATGATGATCGTCGCATGCGACTACGACGAGGGCGCGCCGGCGGCGCTGGTCGCCATCGAGGCCGGCATGATCGCCTTCTCGCTCTGCGCCGGCGATCCGAAGATGGGACCACAGGGCCTCGGGCCGATGGCGTTCACGGCTTCGACCGGCGCCGGCAACCAGGCCTACGCCATGGCCGAATGGGCCTACAACGAGAAGGGCTGGCGCAAGGCGTACACGCTGCTCGACACGGTGACCGAGTTCCACAAGGCCTCGCACACGTACTTCGAGATGGCCTGGAAGCAGCTGCCCGACGCCAAGCTCGTGGGCACCGACACATTCTACCAGGAGGACCCCTCGGTCGCCTCGCAGATCAGCAAGATCAAGGCGCTCGAGGAGCAGCCCGACGTGCTCTGGATCTCGTCGCACACGCCGGGCTTCGCCTCGGTCATCCGGCAGATCCGCGCTGCCGGCATCGAGACGCCGATCATGACCGTCGACTCGCTCGATGGCGACTACTGGATCGACGCGGCGCCCGATGCGAGCAACATCTACTACATGGGCTATTGCTCGGTGTTCGGCGACGACCCGCGCCCGCCCGTGGCGGAGTGGGTGAAGAAGTACACCGCGGCCTACGGCGAGCGGCCCGAGACCTGCTTCGCGCTTCCCGGCTACAGCCTGATCGAGTCATGGGCGCTAGCCGTCGAGCGCGCCGGCACGTTGGATGCCAAGGCCGTAGTCGCCGAGCTCGAGAAGCTCAAGGACGAGCCGCTGATGGCTGGGCTCACGTCCTACACCAAGGACGCGCACATCCAGCTCAACCGCACGATCGTGGTGATGCAGATTCAGAACGGCAAGTTCAGCGCGATCGGCACATACCAGAACAAGAACGTCCCGCCGCTCGACTACCGCACCGGCGGCTGAGTCCCGCATCGGGGTCCGGCGCCCGGCGGCTGGGCGCCGGCCCCGTCGTGCTTGTCGCCGCGCCACTTCTCAGGGCCCGCATGTCTCAGATCGTTCTCGGCATCGACGTCGGCGGCACTTTCACAGACCTGCTGCTAGTGGACACCGCCACCAATCGGTTCCGCACCGCCAAGGTGCCGACGACGACCCACGACCAGGCCATCGGTTTCATGGCCGGCGTGCAGGCGCTAGATACCCCTCTCGCCCAGATCGACGCCCTGGTGCATGGCACCACCGTGGCCACCAATGCCATCCTCGAGCGCAAGGGCGCGCGCTGCGGCCTCATCACGACGCGCGGTTTCCGCGACTCGCTCGAACTCGGCCGGCGTACACGACCGCGACCGTGGGGCCTGTGGGGCAGCTTCGAGGCGGTCGTTCCGCGCGAGCTGCGCCTCGAGGTCGGCGAACGGATCGATGCGCTGGGCAACGTCATCGAGCCGCTCGACGAAGCTGGTGTCGCGGCCGCGATCGCGCGCCTGCTCACGCTCGGCGCCGAGGCGCTGGTGATCCACTTCATCCATTCCTACGTCAACCCCGCGCACGAGGAGCGCAGCGCCGAGATCGCCCGCGCGGCGTGGCCGAACGAACACATCACTTTGGGCTCGCGCGTGCTGCGGGAGGTCCGCGAGTTCGAGCGCGGCTCGACGGCGGCGGTGAACGGCTACATCCAGCCGGTCATCTCACGCTACATCGCCAGCCTCGACGGCGAACTCAAGCGCCGGGGCTTCCCACGCGAGCTCCTCATCATGCAGGGCAACGGCGGCATGATGGCGGCCTCGGTGGTCGGCCAACACGCCGCCCACACCGTCATGTCGGGGCCGGCGGCCGGTGCCATGGCCGCCGCCAAGATCGCGGCGCAGGCGGGCTTCCCCAACGTCATCAGCGTCGACATGGGTGGCACCAGCTTCGACATCGCCGTCATCAAGAACAGCATTCCGGCGATCACGACCGAGAAGGACATCACCTACGCGGTGCCGGTGCGCATCCCGATGATCGACATCCACACCATCGGCTCGGGCGGCGGCTCGATCGCGCGGATCGACGAGGGCGGCCTCCTGCGCGTCGGCCCAGAGAGCGCCGGCGCCGTGCCGGGCCCGATCTGCTACGGGCGGGGCGGCACGCAGCCGACGGTCACCGACGCCAACCTCCTGCTCGGACGCATCGATCTGCGCTCGCTGCCCGGCCTCGATGGCGGCGAGCACCGCGTCGCCGTCGAGAGCGCCATCGGTGAGCAGATCGGCAGGCCGCTCGGCCTCGACCCTATCGCTGCCGCCGCGGCGATCATCGCCGTCGTCGACAATGAGATGGCCAACGCCACGCGCATGGTGTCGGTCGAGAAGGGCCACGACCCGCGCGAGTTCGCGCTGTTCGCTTTCGGCGGCGCGGGCCCGCTCCACGCCACCGCCATCGCCCGCGAACTCGGTGTGCCGCGCGTCCTGGTGCCGCGCTTCCCCGGTATCACCTCCGCCATGGGTTGCCTCCTGGCGGACGTCCGCCACGACTTCGTTCAGACTCTGCAACGGCCGCTGGCCGAGGTGTTCGGACGGGCCGCCAACGACATCCTCTCGGCCCAGGCCGAGGAGGGCCGCCGCCTCATCGCCCGCGAGGCCATCGCAGTGGTGCAGATCGATGTCATGCACGAAGCTGATCTCCTGTTTCAGGGTCAGAGCCACGTGATGCGCATCCCGCTCAGCGGCGACAGCTTTGATCCCGACCGCGTACTCAAGGACTTCATCGACACCTATCGCGAGCGCTTCGGCATCGAGCTGCCCGAGATGTCGGCGGTGCTGGCGACGCTCCGGACGACCGTGATCGGGCGCCGGATGCCGATCGACCTGAGTTTCGCCGCCGCACAGGTCAACACCAGCGTAGCGGAAGCGCGCACAGGGACGCGGCAGGTGTACTTCGGCGGCGCGTGGCACGAGGCCGCGATCTACGCGCGCGATCGACTGCCGGGCGGTGCCGGCATCACCGGCCCCGCGATCATCGAGCAGAGCGATGCCACGATCCTCGTCGATCCGGGCGCGAGCGTGGGTGTCGACGCCTGGTCGAACCTCGTGATCGCGCAGCCACGAGACCAGACGACCGCGCCCGCCGCGGCCGACGGACTGGACCCCGTGACGCTGGCGGTGATCCACAACGGCCTGCAGCAGGTCGCGAGCGAAATGGACCTGGTCCAGCAGAAGACCTCGTTCTCGCCGGTCATCTCGGAGGCGTTCGACCGCTCCAACGGCATCTATGACAAGAACACCGGTGAGATCATCGCCCAGGGCGAGCTCGGGCTGCCGATCTTCCTCGGCGTCATGCAATCGACCACCCAGTCGGTGATCCGCCACCGTGGCGACCTCGAAGAGGGCGACATCATCGTCGTCAACGACCCCTATTTCGGCGGCACGCATCTGATGGACGTGAAGATGGTGAAGCCGTTCTTCTACCGCGGGAAGCTGTGGGCGTACCTGTCCAACACCGGGCACTGGCCGGACACCGGCGGCAGCGTGCCGGGCGGCTTCAATGCCGAAGCAACCGAGATCCAGCAGGAAGGGCTGCGTCTGCCCCCGGTCAAGCTCTACAGCCACGGCGTGCTCAACCAGGACATCGTGGACATCATCCTGCACAACATCCGCGTCCCCGAAGAGCGCGTCGGCGACATGCGGGCGCAGATCGGCGCCATCACGGTGGGCGAGCGGCGGCTCACGGCGCTGCTCGACAAATACGGCGAGGAGACCGTGAACGCCGCGATAGCCGAGCTCAACCGGCGCTCGGAGCGCCTGATGCGGGCCCACATCGCGGCCATCCCGGACGGCACCTATCGGTTTGCCAGCTTCCTCGATAGCGATGGTGTGGACCCGGGCCTGCTGCGGGTCGAGGTCGAGGTGACGGTCGCGGGATCTGACATCACCTTCGACCTATCGAAGAGCGTCCCGCCGTGCCGCGGCCCGCTCAACTCGGTGTGGGCGACGACCCAGGCGTCCGTCTATTGCGGCATCAAGCACATCTTTCCCGACGTGCCGATCAACTCCGGCTGCTTCAAGCCGCTGCACGTGAAGGAGCCGCGCGGCACCTTTCTCTACGCCGAGTACCCGCGCCCCGTCGCCGGCTGCGCCGCGGAGACGGCGCAGCGCGTCATGGAAGCGGTGTTCGGCGCCATGGGACAGGCGATTCCGAAGCTCGTCTTTGGCAATCCGGCCGGCACCAGCGGCAACTTCAGCCTCGGCGGCTACGATCCGCTCCACCGGCGCTCCTATGTCATGTACGTCTTCAGCGGCGGGGGTTACGGCGGCAACGAGGGCTCGGACGGCCTGACCAACGGAACGTCCTCGGTCGGCATTTCCAAGACCCAGCCGGTGGAGATCCTCGAGCAGCACTATCCGGTGCTGTTCGAGGAGTACGCGCTGCGCGAGAACTCGGCTGGTGCCGGCTGGCATCGCGGCGGCTTCGGCGTATCGTACCGGGTCAAGCTGTTGCGCGGCGAGGCGACAGCCTCGTTCATGATGGATCACGGACGTACGGCGCCGCAGGGCCTGGCCGGCGGGCTCAGCGGCGGGCTCAACGAGATCGCCCTGTCGCTGGCGGGCAAGGCGGTGCGGCTGAAGCACACTTCGAAGGGCCAGGGTTTCGCGCTGGGCGCCGGCGACTGGGTGCAGGTGCGCACGCCCGGCGGCGGCGGCTATGGCGAACCCGCCACGCGTGAGCGCGCGCTAATCGCTCGCGATATCCGGCGCGGCTACATCTCGGCCCGCACTGCGGCAAGGGTCTATGGTCGCACCCCCCGCGCGGCGCGCCCGGCAAAGAGGAGGAAGGACTGATGTATCCCGAAGCGAAGTCCCGTTCCGCCCAGCTTTACGAGCGGGCGCGCAAGGTGCTGCCCGGCGGCAACTCGCGCACCTCGGTGTTCTTCGAACCCTACCCGGTGTACGCCGCCGCCGGCCACGGCTCGCGTATCGTCGATGTCGACGGGGTGGAGCGCATCGACTTCGTGAACAACTACACTTCGCTCATCCACGGCCATGCCCATCCGCGGATCGTCGCGGCGGTAACCGAGCAACTGCACCGCGGGAGCTGCTTCGCCGCGCCGACCGAAAGCGAGATCGCGCTCGCCGAGATCCTGGTCGAGCGCCTGCCGGCGGTCGATCAGGTGCGGTTCGCGAACTCCGGCAGCGAAGGCGTGATGATGGCGATCAAGGCCGCGCGCGGCTACACCGGGCGGGGCAAGATCGCCAAGTGCGAGGGCGCCTATCACGGCTCCTACGACTTCGCCGAGGTGAGCCAGGGCGTGCAGCCGCAGGACTGGGGCGACCCCGACGCACCACGCTCGGTGCCACCCTCGCGCGGCACGCCACAGAGCGTGCTCGATGAGGTGATCGTGATCCCCTACAACGACTCCGAGCGGGCCCGGCGCATCCTGACCCCACGCGCACGCGAGCTTGTCGCCATCGTCATCGACCCGATGTCGAACCAGTGCGGCATGGTCCCGGCCACGCCCGAGTACCTCAGATTCATGCGTGCGTTCACCCGCGCGCATGGCATCGTGCTGATCTTCGACGAGGTGATCAGCTTCCGCCTCGACTACCACGGCGCGCAGGGGGCGTTCGCCTGCGAGCCGGACCTGACCGCGCTCGGCAAGGTCATCGGCTGCGGCTTCCCCGTCGGTGCGGTCGGCGGCAAGGCCGAGGTGATGGCGGTGTTCGACCCCTCCAGGGGCAAGCCGCCGGTGCCGCACGCCGGCACCTTCAACGCCAACCCGATCACCATGACCGCCGGGCGGGTCGCCCTCGAGATGCTGACGCGCGAGGCATACCAGCGCCTCAACGCGCTCGGCGACCGGGCGCGGGCCGGCCTGGAGCACGCGTTGGCGGCGGCCGGTGTTCCCGGCACCGTGACCGGCCGCGGCTCGCTGTTCCGCCTGTTCCTGGCCGAGAAAAAGGACTCTGGCTACCGCGCCATGTTGATGAGCCCCAAAGAAGCCGAGATGATGGCTGAGCTCCACCGCTACCTGCTCAACCACGGCTTCTTCTTCTCGTCCTATGGGCTCGGCAACATCTCGACCGCGCACACCGAGGCAGAGATCGACCAGTTCGTCGAGACGGTGCGGAACGGGCTCGGGGTCATCAAACAGCGCGGGCTGGCCGCCGAATAGCGAGGGAAGACGATGAGCCGCAAGATCATCGTGACCTGCGCGGTCACGGGTTCCGCCGACACCGTGGCCAGGAACCCAGCGGTTCCGGTCACACCCGAGCAAATCGCGCGCTCCGCGATCGAGGCCGCGAACGCGGGCGCCGCCGTGGTGCACGTGCACGTACGCGATCCCAAGACCGGCAAGGCGAGCATGGAGTCCGCGCTCTATGCCGAGACGGCCGAACGCATCCGTGGCAGCAACATCGATGTGGTGTTGAACCTCACGACGGGGCCCGGGGCACGGCTGAAGCCCGGCATCGATGACCCGCTCACGCCGCAGGACGGCACCTGGTACGTCTCCCCGCACCAGCGTGTCGCGCACATTCTTGCCCTCAGGCCCGAGATCTGCAGCCTCGATGTCGCGACCATGAACTCGGGCGGCGTGCGCAGCGACAGCATGTTCCTCAACTCGCCGGGCCATCTCCGCGTCATGGCGGAGGCGATCCGCGATGCCGGCGTCAAGCCCGAGCTGGAGGTGTTCGAGCCCGGCCACATCCTGCTCGCGCGCGAGATGATCGAGCACGGACTGATCGAGGAACCGCCGTTCTTCCAGCTCTGCCTCGGCGTCGAGTGGGGAACCCCGGCCACACCCCAGGCGATGGAGTTCATGTCCCGGCTCCTGCCGCCGGGCGCGCAGTGGGCCGCCTTCGGCATCGCGCGCCAGTCGTTTCCGATGGCGGCGCAGTCGGTGCTGCTCGGCGGGCACGTGCGCGTCGGCCTCGAGGACAATCTCTACCTCGACCGTGGGATGCTCGCGCCATCGAACGCGGCGCTGGTCGAGAAGGCGACCAAGCTCGTCGAACTCCTCGGCGAGAGCGTGGCCAGCCCGGATGAAGCCCGCGCCATGATGGGCCTCGCGCCGCGCTGACCCGAGCTCGGGAAGATCCCGTCGGTGTCCACCGCGACTGCATCGCGCGCGATCCCGCTCGCGATGCTGATCACGCAGGGCACCATGTTCGGCGGGCTCCTGTCGGTCAACCGTGTGGCCGCGACCGGCGGGGTGCCGACGCTCGGCTACGCGTTCTGGCAGGCCTTTGCCGCGGGCGCGATTCTGTTGGCAGCAGGACTCGCGCTCGGCCGTGCGCCCTCGCTCCGCATGGCGCACCTGCGGTTCTACGTCGCGACCGGCACCCTCGCCTTTGCCGGGCCCTTCGTGGTGCTGGCGTACGTCGCACCGCGCCTGCCCGCCGGCGTCGTGACGCTGGTCATCACGCTCACGCCCGCCCTGACCTACGTGACGGCGCTGGCGATCGGCAGCGAGCGGTGGCGCGCGCCGAGCCTCATTGGCCTCGCGCTCGGCCTTGCCGGCATCGCACTTGTCATCATCCCCGGCGGCGGCCTGCCCGCACCGGACATGGCGGGCTGGGTGCTGGTTGCCCTGATCGTGCCCGTCACCTCGGCACTCTCGAACGTCGTCGCCGAGCGCTTTCGGCCGCCGCGGAGCTCATCGCTGGCGCTGGCCGGCGGCATGCTGTCGGCCGGCGCCGTCGCATTGTTTCCGGTGATGCTGGCGAGCGGCGAGACCTACCTCTTCCCCGCTCGCTTCGAAGCACATGACTGGGCCGTCGTGATCGCGATCGCGATCAACGCCGCCAACTTCATCCTGTTCTTCGAGATCGTGCGTCGCGCGGGGGCGGTGTTCTTCTCGCAGTTCAATTATGTTGCCGTAGTCGCCGGCATCATCTGGGGCATGCTCTTGTTCGAGGAACGGCACAGTGGCTGGTTGTGGGCCGCCTTGGCGCTGATGCTCGCAGGTTTGGCCCTGGTCAACCGCGGCGCCGCCCACCCGGCGCCCGCGCCGGGCGAGGACTGAACCCGATGGGCGCCTGGCGCGAGATCGTTCAGGTCATGGTCGATGCGATCAGCCTCGGCAGCCTGTACGCGCTCGCCGCACTCGGCATCGGCTTGATCTTCGGCATCCTGCGGCTGATCAATTTCGCGCACGGCGATCTGATGACGATCGGCGGCTACGCGCTGATCGTGCCCTCGGCAGCGGCGGTGGCCACCGCGTTCATCGCCGATTGGCCGACGCCGGCGCTGGTGCTCGCGGTCGTCGCGATCGTCGTCGTGTTCGCCCTGGCGACCGAGGCGGCGGTGTTCCGGCCCTTGCGCAACGCCCACCCCGCCGTCCTCCTGATCGGCTCGTTCGCGGTCAGCTTCTTCCTCCAGAATCTCGTCCTGATGATCTACACGAGCCGGGGCAAGACGGTGAACCTGTGGCCGGGCCTGTCGGATGCCATCGAGATCGCCGGCGTGCGCACGGCCGCGATCGAGTTCGTGACGATCGGCGTGACGGCGGCTCTGCTCGGCGGGCTCGCGTTGTTCATGCAGCGGACACGCTATGGCGTCCACATGCGCGCCGCGGCCGAGAACTTCCGCATGGCGCGGCTCTTGGGCGTCAGGGCGAACGTCGTCATCTCGATCGCGTTCGCCGCCAGCGGGCTGCTCGCCGCCGTCGTCGCGCTCCTGCTGGTCGCGCGCCAGGGCTATCTTTTCTACCGGATGGGAACGCCGATCGTGATCTTCGCCTTCGTCGCCACGATCATCGGCGGTATGGGCAGCCTCACCGGCGCCGCGCTCGGCGGCTTCGTTCTCGGCATCCTCAGCGTCGTCCTGCAGGTGGTCCTACCCGATGACATCAAAGCGGCGCGCGATGCCTTCGCGTTCGCGATCGTGGTGCTGCTTCTGCTGGTGCGTCCGGAAGGACTGATCGCCGGCCGGGTCGCACCGGAGCGCGTGTGATGGCGGTCGCGCGCTTGGTGCGGAATGCCTGGCCGGCGCTGTGCCTGGTGACACTGCTACTGGGCCTGGTCGCCATCATCGACCTCTCGGCGCTCAGCATCATCGAGCTCGCCGCGACGGAAGCGCTGGTCAAGCTGGTGGTGGTCATCGGCCTCTACATCTTCATCGGCAACTCGGGCGTGGTTTCCTTCGGGCACATCGCGTTCATGGCGCTCGGTGCCTACATGGCGACATGGCTGACCTGCTGTCCCTCGGTGAAGGGCACGATGATGTACGGCCTCCCCGACTTCATCATCGCGACCCAGGTGCCCAACTTCCCAGCGTCGCTCGCGGCCGGCGTGTTGGCGGCGGTGTTCGCGCTCATCGTCGGGGCGGCGCTGATGCGGCTCTCGGGCATCGGTGCCTCCATCGCCATGTTCGCGGTGCTGATGATCGTTTACGTCGGCTACAGCAACTGGGACCCGGTCACGCTCGGCCGCAGCTCGATCTATGGGCTGCCGACCTACGTGTCGGTCTGGGTCGCGTTGGCATGGGCGGTGGCCGCGATCGTTGCGGCCCACGCCTATCGGGTGTCG
>VGEJ01000064.1 GCA_016869335.1 Alphaproteobacteria bacterium
CGCTGCCTGCGGGCGCGCTCGAGGCCAGCCTGTGGCTGCGCCGCGGCCGGCGGTGAAACCGGCGCGGCGCCTGCTCGCCTTCGTCTTCGGCGAAGCACCCCAAGGCACCCTGCCCGCGCCGGTGCAACGCGACATCGCCCGCCAGCAGCATGAGGGCGAGATCGTCGTCGGCTGGGTGCAGCTTGCGGCGGTGGCTGTGTTCGGGCTGCTCTACGGGCTCTCGCCCAAGACCTTCGGCGCCGGCGCGACATTCGCGCCGGTGCCCTGGGTGCTCGCGCTCTATGCGGCGTTCACGCTCTGCCGGCTGGCCTGGGCCTACCGCGGCGCGCCGCCCCACTGGTTCCTTGCCGCGTCAGTGATCTTGGACATCGCCCTCCTGATGGGGCTGATCTGGAGCTTCCATCTCCAATACCAGCAGCCGCCGGCGTTCTATCTCAAGGCGCCGACGCTGCTCTACGTTTTCATCTTCATCGCGCTCCGCGCGCTGCGGTTCTCGCCGTTCTACGTTTTCCTGGCGGGCGGTTCCGCGGCGCTCGGCTGGCTCGCGATGGTCGCCTACGCCGTGGCCGATGAGCCGCACACCATGCTGACGCGCGACTACGTGTGCTACATGACTTCGGCGAGCGTGCTGATCGGCGCCGAGTTCGACAAGATCGTCTCGATCCTGGTGGTGACCGCGATCCTCGCGGTGGCGATCGTGCGCGCGCGCCGCCTCTTGCTCCGGTCGGTGAGCGAGAGCACGGCGGCGGCGCTCTCGCGCTTCTTCGCGCCCGAGGTGGCGAGCCACATCCGCATCGCCGGTCAGAGCCTCGCCCCCGGTACCGGCGAGGTGCGCGAGGCAGCCGTGCTGTTCTGCGATGTGAAGGGTTTCACGATGCTGGCGGCCCGGCTCGAGCCCGACGCCGTCATGCGCCTGCTGGCCGACTATCAGACCCGGCTCGACGGCGTCATCCGCCGCGCCGGCGGCAGCATCGGCAAGTTCCTGGGCGATGGCATCATGGCGACGTTCGGGGCGACAACGCGGTGGGAGACGTGGGCGGCCTCCGCGCAATCGACGGCATGGCGGAGGCGATGGCGGCATGGAACCACGAGCGGGCCGCCGGCGGTGCGGCGGCGCTGGATGTTCGCTTTTCGGTGGCCGCCGGGCCCGTGGTGTTCGGCGCCGTTGGCGATGAGACGCGCCTCGAGCTCACCGTGATCGGCGATCCGGTCAACCTCGCCGCCAAACTCGAGAAACACGCCAAGGTGCTGGGCGTGTGGGCGCTGACCACGCGGCCGACCTATCGCCTGGCGCTCGCCCAGGGTTATGCCGCCCCGCATCCGCACGCCGAGCGGCCCGGCGCCGGCATTGCCGACGTCAAGGCGCCAATCGATCTCGTCATCCTCGGGTAGCGGTGAGCCATCATCGGTCGCGCGGGGCGGGCGGCGCTGAGGCCGCGGTGGAGGCCTTCAGGCCCGCCGGACGCCGTGCCCGGCCCGCCTCGTGCAGCGTGATGTAACCGCCGCTGGCGATGATGATGGCGGCGCCCACCCAGGTCCAGGCGTCGGGGAAGTCGCTGAACACGAGGTAGCCGACGATGGTCTCGCAGAAGAGCTGGGCATAGCCGAACGGCGCGATGACGGCAGCGGGGCCGTACTGGTATGACTTGACCACGAACAGGTGCCCGAACCCGCCGATCACTCCGGCGCCCACGAGGAGCAGCCAGCCGGTGGCGTCTGGCGGCGACCAGGCAAAGGGCACGATCACGCTCATGATGGCGACCGCGACCAGCGCCGTGTAGAGAATGGTCGTTTCCGGCGGGTCGTGGCTGGCGAGCTTGCGCGTGAGAACTTGGTAGAGCGCGTAGCATGCCGCAGTGCCCAGGGCGAGCAACGCCTCCCATTGGGTGATGTCGCCGCCCGGCCGCACCACCACCAGCACGCCGAGAAACCCGAGAACCACGGCGCCCCAGCGGCGCGCGCCGACCGCCTCGCCGAGCAGCGGCAATGCCAGTGCCGCGACGATCAGCGGCGCGGTGAAGCCGACGGCCGCCGCGGTCACCAGCGAGACCTGACTGAGCGCCACGAAATAGAACCCGGTCGATGCGAGCAGGAGCACCGAGCGGAACGCCTGGGTCCACGGCCGCGACGAGCGAAAGGCTTGCAGGCCGTGGCGCGGCACGAACACCGCCGCCATCGCCGCAAGGTGGCTGAGATAGCGGATCCAGATGATGAACACCATGGATGCTTCGAGCGAGTAGTACTTCACGGTCGCGTTCATCAGCGGGAAGATCGAGACGCCGATGCACATGTAGATGATGCCGCGCAGCACGGTGCCGCGCAGGGCGGTGGACCGGTGCCCAGCATGGTGGGCACCGGACGACGGCGAGCCGTTTTCAAGGTCGTGCATGAAAGCCGGGAAGGCGCCGCCGCAAGCTCGCCGATTAGCGCCAATACCGGTCGGCGTCTGGTGAGAATGACCGTGGAGTCACCGCACCACCGCCATGACCTCGATCTCGACCAGGATGTTGGGTACGGCAAGCGTCTCGACACCGACGAGGACCGCCGTGGGCGGGGTCGCCGCCGGGTAGAAGGCGCGCACCAGCGGCGTGAAGATGGCGAGGTGCTCCGGCTTGTAGCCGACGATGTAGGTCCGCATCTGGACGACGTCGGCCGGGGTTGCACCCGCTGCCGCAAGCGCCAGGCGCACGTTATCCAGGGCGGCGGTGATCTGCGTCTTGATGTCGCCCGCTCCAATCGGGTTCTCGGCGACGTCGTAAGCCGGCTGCCCCGAGATCAGGACGAGTTTGCCGCCCTCGACTGTTATGATCTGCGAGAGACCGTACTTGACGCTGTCGTAGAGCGTGGGGGGATTGATGTGGGTCACCCTGGCTTCCGTCATCGGCGCGCCCCTCCTGCGGCGTGAGCGGCAGCAGCCTAGCACCGCGGCGCCACGCGGCAAGGGGACACCGTGACCCCGCCAACACCTGTACCGGCGGCGAGCCTGCTGCTCGTCCGCGATGGCGGTGGCGGGCTCGAGGTCCTGGTCGTCGTACGCCATCGCGGCAGCGTTTTCGCGCCGGGGGCGACCGTGTTCCCCGGGGGTAAGGTCGCGGCCGACGATCACGAGGCCACGGCAGCGGTGTCTCGGCGGGGAAACAACGGAGACGAGATGGCCTTCCGCATCGCGGCGCTACGCGAGACCTTCGAGGAGTGCGGTATCCTCTTGGCGGCGGCCGGCCCCGGCGCAGCGCTCGTCGATGGCGCGGCGGTTTCGGCCTGGACCGCGGAGCGCGCGCGGCTCGCCCGCGGCGAGATCTCGTTTCGGGCGTTCCTCGCGGAACGCGGACTCGAGCCGGCGCTCGACCAGCTGGTGCCCTTCGCCCACTGGATCACACCGAAGAACCGGCCGCTGCGCTTCGACACTCGGTTCTTCATCGCCGCGGCGCCGGTCGGGCAGCAGGCCGACCACGACGGCACCGAGCTGACCGAGGCGCTGTGGGTGACCCCGGCCGAAGCGCTGGGGCACGCCGATGCGGGTCGCTGGTCCCTCATGCTGCCCACCCGGCTCAACCTGATGCGCCTCGCCGAGAGCGCCTCGACCGCTCGGGCCATCGCCGCGGCGGCAAGGCGCCCCGTGGTCACGGTGCTGCCCTGGACCGAGCGGCGCGCCGGCCGCCTGGTGCGCTGCATTCCGGCCGAGGCTGGCTACGGCATCACCGAGATGCCGGTGGACGAAGCGGAGGGAACGCGCAAGGGAGAGACCGCATGAAGTTGGTGGAGACCACGGTTCTAGCCACGGCGACGCTGGCCGTGGCGGCCGTTCTCGCTCCGGCTGGCAGCCAGGATCAGCGCGCCACGGGCACCCAGTTGGTGGCGGCGCAGAACGTCTCGGCCGCCACGGCCGAGGTCACCGGCGTGTGGCTCGTGCGCGAGCGCGGCGCGGTGCTCTCGCTGACCTATTGCCGCACGATCTCGAGTGCGAGCACGCCCATCGATTGCGTGAGCCGAGAGCTGCCCTAGCTCCTCAGCGCCGTGACCAGAGCTGCTGCGAGGCAAGCCTGGCGCCCTCCGCCAGCGACCGCAGTTTGGCCCAGGCGATGCGCGGCGTCACCTGGGGGAAGCCGGCGAAGGTGGAGAAGCCGCAGTCGGCGCCGGCGATCACCCGCTCGCGTCCGACGACATCGGCATAGCGCCGGATGCGCTGGGCAATGAGCTCGGGATGCTCGATGAAGTTCGAGGTCGAGTCGATGACGCCCGGGATGATCACCTTGTCGTCCGGCAGCTTGGCGGTCCGGTAGACCTCCCACTCGTGCTCGTGGCGCGGGTTCGCGCCCTCGATCACCAGGGCCTGTGGCCGCGCCCGGAACACGATATCGGCGATCCTCGCGAACGGAATGTCGCAGTGGTGCGGGCCCTGATAGTTGCCCCAGCACACGTGCATGCGCATCCGCTCCGGCGCGATGCCGCCGGTCGCGGCGTTGAGCGCCTCGATCTGTTGCGCGGCGATGCGGCGGAAAGACTCATCCGACTCGTCCTGCCACAGGATATGCCGCCCCATCGCCATGTCTGGAGCATCGATCTGCAGCACGAAACCGGCCGCGACGATGGACTCGTACTCGAGCCGCATCACCTCGGCCAGCGCCGCGAGGTAGGCATCGTGGGTCGGGTAGTACGCGTTGCGCATGAACACCGCGACCACTCCGGGCGAGGCCGCGTTCATGAACGACTCGGCAGGCCGGTGGCGCTCGACGGCGGCGCGCAGGTTGGCGAGATCGATCTCGAGCGGCCGGTTGTCCTTGACCGCGACCGGTCCCTGGCACAGCGGGCGCTTCAGCCCCACCGGCACACCGCGCGTCTTGACCAGAAACTTGGAGTACTCGGGATAGTCCTGGAGGTCCTTGGGGACGCGCCGGCCACCCTCGCCACCGAAGCCGGTGAGGCGGTCCTTGAGGTAGGTCGAGTATCCGATCTTGGCCATCTCGCCATCGCTCACGACGTCGATGCCCGCCTCAACCTGCTGGTCCACGACGTCATCGACCGCGCGCCTAACGCCGGCCGCGAGCGCCGCTTCGTCATAGGGCTCGCCGTTGTCCTTGGCGTAGAGCAGGGCGACGAGGTCGTCAGGCCGCGGCAGGCTGCCAACGTGGGTGGTCAGGATCCGATCCGTGCTGAGGCGCATCGCACTGTCCTCGTGCCGCACCTTGACGTGTATTGGGCGCGGCGATTAGCGTCCAACGAGCACCGAGTCTAGTTCATATCCGGCTGGTACGCGATGAAGACCCATCTCCGCTGCGAGCGGCTGTTCACCGGCGTCGGTGCTGATCGATCGCAAGCGCATCACCGTATGGCACGCCGGAGCACCTGTTGAGCGCACGGTCGCGCCCTACCGCGAACGCAGCGTCAGCGAGTTCTCTCTCAACAACTGGAACGAGATCTATGCCCAGGAGCGCGCGGCGCGGCGCGTCGAGGCGCCGGGGTCGCGGCGCGCCGCGAGAGGCCGGTGAACGATAAGTCGCGACCACCGCCGCTGCCGCCGGCAAGGGGCGATGCGGCGGTTCCGTCGCGGTCCCTCACCGATATCGAGGTCGCGCTGTGCCGCGACCTGCTGCGTTTCGATGCCGACACTGCACACAACCTCGACCACATCCGCGCCCTCCTCCCGGATGATCTCGATGCGGTGATCGCCGACTTCTACGCCCATCTCGCCTCGTTTCGCGCCTTCGACCGATGGCTCGCCGACGAGGCGACGCTGGCCCGTCTGAAGCGCGCCCAGCGCGCCTACCTGGCAAGCCTCGGTGCCATGCACGATATGGCCGACTACGCCGACGGCCGCGCCCGCATCGGCGCCGCCCATGAGGCGGTCGGGCTCGACCCGCGCTGGTATCTCGTCGGCGTCGAGGTCTTCTTCGAGGAGATGGCCAAGCGCCTGCTAACCCGGCCCGAGCTCGACAAGGCAAGGACGGGTCGGCTGCTGATCAGCCTCAGCAAGGCGCTGTGGTTCGACGCTCTGCTCGCCATCGAGGCCTACCATCACAGCTCGGTCAGCCAGCTCGAGGCGCTGGTCGAGCAGCTACGGGCAGCGGAATCGCGGCTGCGCGAGATGTCCCGCATCGACGACCTGACCCAGGTGCTCAACCGCCACTACCTGATGGAAGCGCTCAACATCGAGTTCGCGCGCTCGGTGCGCTATGGCCACCCATTCACGGTGCTGTTCGCCGATCTCGACCGCTTCAAGGGGATCAACGACACGTTCGGGCATGGCGCCGGCGACAGCGTGCTGCAGCACACCGCGGAAACCCTGAAGCGTCACACCCGCTTGGTCGATGTCGTCGGGCGCTACGGCGGCGAGGAGTTCGTAATCGGCCTGGTGCAAACCGATGCCAGCTCGGCGCGCGTGATCGCCGAGCGCATCCGGGTGGCGTTGGCCGAGTCCATCCTGCACCATGCGGGCCAGCGGATTCCGCTCTCGGTCTCGATCGGCGTGACCACGCTGGGGCCGGCGACGCCCGACCTCACGGCCCTGATCAACGCCGCGGACGGGGCCCTCTACCGCGCCAAGGCGCTGGGGCGCGACCGCGTCTGGTTTGCCGACGGCGCCCTCGGCGCCTAGGGGCTCAGCGTTCGCTCCGCTCGATCCGAGCGGGCGTAGGTCAGCCCGAAAGGCCGCCCCGCTGGGCGGCCTTCTCGTCAGCGTGCGAGGCCGGCTACTCGGCGGCCTTGGCCCGGCGGGCGGCGCGCCGGCGCGGCTGCGGCGCGCGGTGGAACTCGCCGTTCTTCATCACCATCAGGATGTTCTGCTGGTCCTGGAACAGCGTGATGTCCTGGCACGGATCGCCATCCACCATGATGAGATCGGCGAGGTAGCCGGCCTTCACCAGGCCGAGCTCATCGCCCATCCCCATCAGCTCGCCGCCCCACTTGGTCGCCGCCATGATGGCTTCCTGGGGCTCGTAGCCGAACAGATTGACGAAGTGCTCGAGATCGCGCGCGTTTGTGCCCATCGGCGTCCAGGCGAAGCCGTAGTCGCCGCCGGGCAGGGCGCGGATGCCACGCTTGCGGATCTCGCGATAGACCCGCGCCGTGTTCTCCATCTTGCGCGGGAGGTCCATGACCTTGTCGGCGACCTCGGGCGTGATGCCCCAGTCGCCGGCCTCGTAGCAGGTCGCGTAGATGGCGCCGGCCGCCGGCGCGAGGAAGATCTCCTTCTTCTTCGCCTCGAGGAGGTCGATTGTCTCCTCGGTGGCGAAGTCGCAGTGATAAATCACGTTGTAGCCGTGCTTGAGCGCCATGCGGACGGCCGCATCGGCGCGGGCATGGCAGGCGAGGTTGACGCCCCGCGAGTGCGCTACTTCGGCGGCTGCGGCGATCTCGTCCTCGGCATAGGACAGCATCTCTGCCCGGCACGTCGCGGTGAAGTTGTCGCCCGAGATGTTGACTTTGATGGTGTCCACACCCTCGCGGATCATCTCGCGGCACACCCGTCGCACCTCGATCGGGCCATCGGCGATGATCTCGATGCTGGTGTGGTACATGTGGAGCTGGCGCTCGTCGCCGAGCCCGCCCGTCGCCACGATCTCGGGCGATGCGGCCTTCAGGCGTGGCCCCGGGAGCTTGCCCTCGTTGATCCAGTTGCGCACGGCGATCTCGAGCCTGGGCTTGGCGCTCGCGGCCGAGAACAGGCTGGTGAAGCCCATGTCGAGCATGAGCTTCGCATTACGCGCGGTCAGCAGCGTGTGTTCCTCGGGTGGGATGTCGCCCATTGACTTCAGCGTCGGCGCATCCGAATAGGTGATGTGGGCATGCGCCTCGACCAGGCCGGGCAACACGGTGGCGCCCTGGCCATCGATCACCCTGGCACCCTCGCGCGCGATCTGGTCCGAGCCCTTGGCGACTCTCTTGATGCGGTTGCCCTGCACCAGCACCTCGCCGGGGTAGGGCTTCTTGCCGGTGCCATCAAAGATCTCGACGTTCGTGAACAGCGTCTGAGCCATCGCTTCCTCCCTCCGGTCACGGCGCGGCCGTGACCCATGCGGAACCTCGGCGGTCAGCCGAAGTAGAAATTGAGCATCGCGGCGCTGACCTCGGCGGCGCACTCGACCGGCGTCCAGTGGCCGCACTCGGCGAGGATCTGGACGCGCGAGCCCTTGATCGCCTGGCCGATCTTCTGCACCGCCGCCGGCGGTGCCACGCCGTCCTCATCGCCGGTGATGAGCAGCGTCGGACACTTGATGCTGGCGAGCGGAGCGGCGCGGGCCGCCGCGAGCGCCTCGCACGTGGCGGCATAACCCTCGGCCGGCTGGCGCATCAGGATCTCGCGGACGAAGGCCGCGACCGCGGGGCGGTGCGCCCTCGTCGCCGCCGAGATTGCCACCTGCAGCAGCGTGTCGGCGATCGACACCATTCCCTCGCTCCGCGCCAGCTTGGCCCGGTCGCGCATCGCCTGGCGCGCCGGATCGGGCGGCTCGGCGATCGGCCCGAGGAGGACCATGCTCTTGACCTTGGCCGGGCTCCGCGCCGCGATGAGCTGGCACACGATGCTGCCCATAGAATGGCCGACGAGATGGGCGGCGGCGATGTGCCGCGCCTTCATCAGCGCCAGTATATCTTTGGCGAAGCCTTCGACGGTGAGCTTCCCCGTCAGCGGCGAGCGACCAGAGCCTTCGAGATCGGGCCGGATGACGGTGAAGGTGCGGGCCAGCACCCCGACCTGTGCGGTGAACGTGTTCGAGGTGCCGCCCAGGCCGTGGACCATGACGACCGCCTCGGCGCCCTGACCATGCGACTCGACGGCGATCTCTTTGCCGTTGATCGTCTCCGTGCCCGCCGCGGTGCCCCGCCCCATGGCCCTGCCCCTAGTCGCGATAGGACGGATCGATGCGATCGAGACGGCGCATCATGGCCCGGAAGCCGACCTCGCCGAACGCCCGATCCCCGGTGCCTTGCGCCGTCCGAACGGTTCGCGCGACGACCGACTTGCGCGGCGTGACGACCTTGCTGCCCCCGGCCAGCGCAGCGACCTGGGTCGCGCAGGTGCGTTCGAGATAGTGCATCAGCGTGTAGGCTTCGGCGATCGTCCGACCGTGCACGAGTGTGCCATGGTTGCGCAGAAACATTATGCGCCGAACGCCGAGGTCAGCAACGAAGCGCTTGCGCTCGGCCGGGCGCAGGCCGGGCCCGTCGTAGTCGTGGTAGGCGATCTGCCCGGCATGCGTGATCGCGAACTGGTTGATCGGCAGGAGCCCATGGGTCTGTGCCGACACCGCGACGCCCGCGATCGTGTGCAGGTGCATCACCGACTGTGCCTCGGGCACCGCCTCGTAGACCGCCTGATGCACGACCCAGCCGGCCGGGTTCACCCTGTCGGCCGTGCCGCCGATGTTCGCGCCAGCCAGGTCGACCTTCATGAGCCGGGAGGCGGTGATGTCCGCAAAAAGGAGGCCAAAGCCGATGAACAGGAAGGCGTCGCTGTCGGGGATGCGGGCCGAGAGGTGGGTGTAGATCGAGTCGTCGAGCTCGCGCCGGGCGAAGTCGCGATAGCATGCCGCAAGGTCGACGCGGGTCTGCTGCTCCGCTTCACTCAAATTGCGCTGTGGTGCGGCAGCTTGGCGGGCCATGCGACTACCCGACGAAGCGCGGCTCGGGCAAGCCCCGCACGCCCAGGCCCCGGACGGCGAACACGCCGCCGGCGTGGGGCTGCGGCGCCGCTTCCTTCACGAACCGGCCGTGCGGCGGGTGCACGACGCGGGCGAGCGAGGTGACGTAGAGCACGTCGAGCCGGTCGCCGCCGAAGGTACAACTGGTGAGGTTGCGCACCGGGAACGGGATCTCGCGATCGATCGTGCCATCCGGCGCATAGCGGATCAGGCGCCCCGAGATGACCTGGGCGTTCCAGATGTAGCCCTCCTCGTCAATGGTCGACCCATCGGCGCCGCCGGGCTCATCACGCAGATCGACGAGCACCCGCTTGTTGCTGAGGCTGCCGGTGGCGATGTCGTAGTCGTAAGCGTAGATCGCCTCCCAGGTCTCGGCGAAATAGAAGGTCCGATCATCGGGGCTCCAGCACGGCATGTTCGAGCACACGATGCCGCCATCGACCTGGGTCACCGTCAGGTCCGGATCGAGCCGGTACAGCCCGGCGATGTGTCCCGTCTCCTGCTCATCCATGCCCCCGGCGAAGAAACG
>VGEJ01000065.1 GCA_016869335.1 Alphaproteobacteria bacterium
CGTTCTGCACTCCGGCACTTTCGGCAGCCACATTTCGATTACTGACGTGCCGTTCACGCTCCGCAAGAACGGCGGCTTCAGCGCGTTCTATCCCGCGGCGCCGATGGTGGAGGGCAGCAAGGCGCATCTGCCGAAGATGCCCTGGATGGATGGCTACGACGAAACTTTCGCCTGCGGCGGCTATGTCGCGCCGAACTTGAGCTTCTTTGCGCGCATCGACGACATCACGCCGTTCGTGACATGGCCGATCGACGCCGACCGCAGCCAGCTAATCATCTATCTCCTCTTCCCCGAGGAGTTCTTTGCGCTGCCGAACTTCCTCGACATCGTTGCCAAGTACCGTTCGTTCATGGTGGCGATCGTTGAGGAGGATCGCTCAATGGTGCAGTCGTTGCAGCGCAACATGCACACCGCGACCTTCAAGCCTGGCCGGATGTCGGTGCTTGAGCGGCCGATCAATCACTTGGTCGCGCACAATTTACGCCGGATCATGCTGGGCGCCCCTGGCGCGGCTTGACCGGCCGGTTCGGAGGTCGAGGTGGCATGTCGCGTGATCGGCGAACGGGATCGCTTACGCAAACGGTCGGACACACCCCCAAAATGCACCCGGCGCCACCGGCGTTAGGAATTCCTCCGCTGCCTCAAGGCCCTCGCGCCGCGCCTGCCGCGCCGCATGGCCGTCCCCGTCATCCTCGACAACTACGCTACCCATAAGCATCCCGCCGTGCGGCCTGGCTCGGCCAGCACCCGTGCTGGACCTTCCACTTCACACCGACCGCTGCTTCATCACCGACGCCAACCATGACCCCAAACCCTTTGTCTGGACCGCCGACCCGCAACCTATCCTCGCCGCTGTCCAACGCGGGCTCCAAAACTTAGAGTCGATCCACTAGATCCGCAGCTCGACGGCAACGCCCCGCGTGTCGGCCTCGAAATCGAGGTCGATGATCGGCGGCCGCGCATAGAACCAATGCACGCCGTGCAGGCTCTGACGCCGCATCGGCTGCATCACCTGCTCGAGCATCGCCGGAGTGACCGGAAAGGCCGACACGAGGTCGACGGCGGTCACATGGTGCCACGCGACCCCGAGCGCGCGGAGCCGCTCGCCGAGCACGCCAAAGACGTGCGCGGCTTTTTCCCGCATCGCATCGGCCGACGTCTCCCCCTTGCGGATAATGCGGTGGTTGGACAGATCCTGGGTCAGCAGATCCCCCGCCCCGGCGACCACAAAGGACGGTCCCTTGCGCGAGCTCACCCGCGTATAGGAGAACGCGTACAGCATCCACTCCGACGGCGGATCGAGAACCGGCGCGATGTTCGTGCGCGCGATCGGGTTGATGCCGTCGACGAACAAGTCCCAGCTTTCGAGCAACGCGCAGTAGCCTTGGTTCGCAGCGGCGAACTGCTCAAAGGTTAGCGCCTTGGGTAAGCGAAGCTCGATGCCGCACAGCGCCTGCTTCGGGCGCTGGCGGCGCTCGAGATGACGCTCGATCTTCTTGAAGCCCTCGGCGTACGGAACCGGTTTGCGCAGAACGACGTGAACCACTTCGTAGCCGGGATCGGCAATCGCACCCGAGCCATGGGCCCGAATGCCGGGCAGAAAGCGATAGTTGCCGCGGGGATTATCGATGAGTTTCACGGTGCGAGCCCCCCTGACGACGCTTACGCCGTGCGCGACAACGCCGCGACGATCGCGGCGCCCACCTCGGCGGTCGATGCCGGCTTCATGCCGTCGGCGTCCTTGGCCCGCGCGACGGTTTCGTCGGCCACCGGCTTACCGTAGCGATCGTGGGCAGCGCCGCCAATCTCCGTCGTCTCGATCTCCACCGCGAGCCCGCGGTCGGCGATCATCCAGTCGAGGACGCGCATCGACTGCGCGGTGATCTCGGATCCGATTCCGTTGCTCGCGGCCCGTTATGCCTTGGCGCCCGAACGCGCGGCATGCGTGGCCACTTCGTCGCAACTGAGCCGGTCACCCTCGGCGGTCAGGTATACGCCATAAATGTCCCGCGCTTCTTTGAGCGACACGTAGCCGCTGCGGACGTCGTCCACTACTTCGGCCACCGACCGTTCGTGCGGCGGGCCATAGCCCCCGCCGCCGCTTTGCTCGAACCGCACGCGATCGCCCGGGCGCATCTGCTGGGTGTCGAGGCAGTCGAGCAGCAGCTTATCGGCGTCGCGCGGTAGGAACGTCGCCTGCGAGCGGCGCGGCGCGCTGCCGCCCAGCACGCCCCATGATCCTTCGCGGTAGTTGGTGCACCGCACGGTGAGGATGCAATTGTCGAGCACCTCGTACTCACGCACGTAGCCGACGCCGCCACGGCGCCGGCCGGCGCCCGCCGAATCGAGCGACAAGCCGAAGGTCTTCACCGTCACCGGATACTCGCTCTCCAGGATCTCGATCGGCGTGCCGGGGGTGAAGATGTGCATCGGGCCGCCGATCGTCACCCCGTCGTGGTGCTGCGAGGCGCCCAGCGCCAGCTTCATCAGCTCGTACTGCACGGCTGGCTTGCCGGTGCGGTCGCGTGTGTAGCCGATCGCCATTGCGCCTGAGCCCAGCCCCGACGGCGCCGTGGCGCGCTTGGGATTGAGCTTCCCCAAGGCCGTCAGCACGCAGTTGTAGACGAGGTGGACGGTCGGAAAATAGTTGTTGATGGTGGCGGGAAACTTGGGCGTCACCAGCGTGCCCGGCGGCATCACGAAGTCCACCGCCTGCCGGACGCCCCAGTTGATCGGCATCGTCGGATCGATGACCGCGACGGCGGCGATCAGCGACGCGGCCTGTGCCGTGACCTGCAACGCGTTGACCGGGCCCCTGGCCTGAATGCTCGTCCCGGTGAAATCGATCTGCAACCGGTCGCCCGTCTTGGTCGCTCGTACGCGAATCACCACCGGCGAGGTCTTGTCGACGCCGTCATGGTCGAGCCTACCCTCTGCTCCGGCGGCCCCATCCGGCCACGCCGCGAGCTCGCGACGAAACCGGTCCGCCGTGCTCTCGATCAGCTGACCCATCACCGCCGTCACGGTGTCGACGCCATATTCGTCGCAGAGCTCGCGAAGCTTGGTCGTGCCGAGCAACGTTGCGCCGACTTGGCCGCGGATATCGCCGGCAATCTCCTCGGGCACGCGGCTGTTGTTGCACACCAGGGCCTCGACCTCCGAGGCAACACCGTCCCGGGTCCAATAGCGAACCGGCGGGATCAGCAAGCCATCGTGGAAAATCTCGCGGGCCGCCGCGCCGGAGGAACCCGGCACCAGACCGCCGACGTCGGCCTTGTGCGCCATGGTGATGGCAAAGCCGATGATGCGGTCGCGGTGGAACACCGGTGCCGCGACCACGGTGTCGGGCACATGCGAGTTCGCCACCTTGTAAGGGTCGTTGGAGAGGAACGCGTCGCCTTCGCGCATGGTGTGCAGCGGGTAACGCTCGAGAATGCCGGCGATCGACGTCGAGTACAGGAAGCAGTGAAACGGCACGCCGCCGCCGACGGCGACACCGTGGCCATTGATGTCGGTGAGGCCCGCCGCGCCGTCCTGCGACTCGCGCAAGATCGGCGAATAGCCGGTGTGGTAGAGGGCATGCGCCATCACCGCCGCGACCTCGCGCATCCGGTTGCGGACCACCTCGTTGGTAATCGGATCGAGGTTCATGGCTAGGCGCCGGTCTTGATCAGCAGGTTGCTCTGGCCATCGACGCTCGCCGACTGCCCGCGCTCCAGGATGGTCGTCGAATCGAACTGCTCGACAATAGCCGGACCGGCGAAACTGTCGCCAGGGAACAGCTTCTCCCGGTTGTAGATCAGCGCATCGACGAAGGCGGCACTGTCGAAGTCGAATACCGGGCGCTTGCCGCGAACCGCGCGCGCGACATCGCCGTCGCCCTTGCGCTTGTCGGGCAACCGTAGCCGCGGCACCGTAACCTCGCAGATCACGCGCAACGTGACGATCTCCGCGTCCTCGTCGGCGGCGTTGACGCCGTAGATGCGCAAGTGGTCTTCGTCGAAGCGGCGCTTGAGCGTTGCCTTGTCGGCCTCGGTGATCTCTTCGGATGGACACGCCACCGCGAGCTCGTAGCCCTGGTGCCGATAGCGCAGGTCGACCTGCCGGATCAGCGTCATATCCTTGGGATCGAGGCCCTCATCACGCACGTCGGCGGTCGCCCGTTCGCGCAGCGCGCCGAACAGCGCATTCATCCGGTCCGGCGCAAACGCGCTCAGCAAGCCGACCGACGACTGTACATAGACATGCTTCACATTGGTCAATAGTAGGCCCATCGCGCTGGTCATGCCGGGGTGCGGCGGCACCAGCACGGACGGGACATGCAGTTCGCGGGCAAGCGCGCCGGCGTGCAACGGCCCGGCGCCGCCGAATGCGACCAACGCGTAGCGCCGCGGGTCCTGGCCTTCGCGCTGGAAGACGGCGCGGAGATCGATCGCCATGTGCGCGTTGATCACCTTGATGATGCCGGCCGCCGCGGTGACGACGTCGAGCCCGAGCGGGTCCGCCACCGTCTTGACCGCCTGCTCGGCCAGGCGCTTGTCGACCTTGATCCGGCCACCGAGGCGGCTGTCGCCGCTCAAGGCGCCCAGCACCACATGCGCATCGGTGACCGTCGGTTCGCGCCCGCCGCCGCCGTAGCAGGCGGGACCCGGCACCGCGCCGGCGCTGTGCGGACCGACCTTGAGCAGGCCGTCCTTACCGATCCAGGCGATGGTACCGCCGCCAGTGCCCAGCGTGTGCACCGAAACCATGGGGGTGGCGACGTCCTGCCCAGCGATCTGGCCACTGCTGGTTTCACCGACATGGCCGTCGATCACCAAGCTGATGTCGGCGCTGGTACCCCCCATGTCGAAGGTGATCAGGTAGCGATGGCCGCTGGTGGCGGCGATCTCCTGGCCGGACACGACCCCCGCCGCCGGCCCCGAGAACAGCGTCTGATTGGGAAACCGGGCGCCGAGGTTGATGCGCATGAAGCCGCCATTCGACTGCATCAGGAAGACCTGATTAGTGGTCACGCCGACGTCGCGTAGCCGATGCACCAATCGCGACAGATAGGTTTCCATGATCGGCCCGACATAGGCATCGACCACCGTCGTCGACAGCCGCGGATACTCGCGGATCACCGGCAGCACACGCGAGGACAATGAGACCCGCACGTCGGGCGCCTCCGCCGCGATCACATCGGCGACCCGCTCCTCATGGTCGGCGTTCTGGAAGCTGAACAGCAGGCAAACGGCGATCGCCTTGACCTCGTTGTCGCGCAGGCGCCGAACCGCCTGGCGCACCTGCTGGTCCTCGAGCGGCGTGATCACCGCGCCGGTGTAGTCGAGGCGCTCGCGCACCTCCTCGGTCAGCCACTGCGGCACCAGCATCGGCGGTTTGGTGTACGCCGGGTCGAGCAGCTTCACCGGATCCGGCCGCTTGGCGCTGCCGGCCTCGTAGACGGCGCGGAAGCCCTCGGTGATCAGCAGCCCGGTACGGACACCCTTGCCTTCCAGCAGCGCGTTGGTGCCGGCAGTCGTGCCGTGCACGAAGAAGCCGACCTCGCCCGGCTGCACGCCGGTGGCGAACAGCTCTTTGAGCGCATTGATCACCGCGACCGAGGGGTCGCTCGGCACTGACGCGACCTTGAGGACCCGCGTCTCCGACGTTTCGCTCTCGAACGCGATCAGGTCGGTGAACGTGCCGCCCGTGTCGATGCCGACCATCCAACGCGCCATACACTTCCCCTTTAGTCGGCCATACTCGACGCGGCCGCTGGTCGTCCAAGAAAGCGAGCTCAGTAGGTTGGCGCCACGACCTCGGTGTAACGCGGACTGAACTCGTTGTTCGCGATGTATTTGAGGAAGGCCGGCGGCTTACCCTTGGCGACGAGGTCGCGCAGGATGGCGCGATGTTCCTCGACGCTGGTCCACTCGCCGATCAGATAGAAGTGATCCGGGTCGTCGTAGTCGCGGCAAAGCACCCCGTCCTTCACCTGCGCCGCCGATTTGTGCATCGGGTTGTCGGCCGAGACGTCGTACTCGTCGAACGCCCGAATGAAGGCCTCGCCGGTGCCGGGCGAGACGCGAAAATCGTAGACGTGGACCATGTGGCCGACTTGAGCGAGCTTTTCGAGTGCCATGACGACAGACCTCCGATTCGTGAAGGAGCCAGTTCTCCGCCGGCATGTTAGGGCTACCTGTTCGCCATCGATAGGCGTGCCGACGCTAACCGGCATTATGCGAATTATCGCGGATTAATCGCCGGGGACGCTTGCCGCGGCGATGTCCGCCAGGTCGACGGCTCGGTTGAAACGAAGCTGGCCCGCGGACGGAGCCTACGGACCAGCAAAGACAAGAAGGGAGGCGAGCCCGTAAGCCCGGGCCCGCCCCGCCGGTCCTGTTAGCTGCTACCCGGGAAGAACTCGTTGGTGTAGTAATCCCCTGGCTTCTGGTCGGTCTTGATCAGACCGGCCGCGCGCATGGTCCTCAAGTAGTTGTCCCAGTCCGACGGCGCCTGCCAGCCCATCGGCTTGCCCTGCTGCGCCGGCGAGCGTACGAAGTTCTGATACGCCGTGAGTTGCGCCTTCATGATCGCGACGCTTAGCGGCGCATTAGGCCGTGCCTTCAAGGTGGCGGCGATGGCCTCATCGGCGCCGTTCTTGTTGAAGATGTGATCGAGCGAGCGGCTGATCACCGGCACGAACTTCCGCAGCAGCGCGGGCTTCGCCTTGATCGTATCCTCGTGCACCATGATGCCGTTGCCCGGCACCGTCAGGCCGACGTCGGCATAGGTAATCGCGCTCGAAGGCTTCTGGTCGCGCAACGACGGCTCGGTGAACGGGATCGAAGTCATCACCGTGTCGACCTTGCCGGCCATGTAGTTGGCGAGCTTGGTGCCGGCGTCCATGTTCACCAGGGTGATGGTCTTTGAGCTGACGCCGCCGAGCCTCATGAACGTGTCCATCAACGGGCCTTCCATCGAGGCGGCGGAGAAGCCGAGCGACAGGCCGAGGCGCTCGACGTCCTTCAGGCTCTTGATGTTCTTCTCGGTCGGCGCCAGCAGGCCGAAGTCGCTGAGCGGCGTCACGATAAGAACCGCCTTGACCTTGAGTTCCTTCTCGCGCGCGATCGCCATCGTCGCGAGGTTGCCTTCGCCGGCGTCGTACCGGTTGCCGCCCATCATGGTCACCGCCTGCATGGAACCAGCGCCATCGTCGATCTCGACGTCGAGGCCGGCTTCCTTGAACCAGCCGTTGGCGAGCGGCAGGAAAATGACGCTCAGCAGCCCGTAGGGAGACCAGGAATTCTTGACGGTGAACTTTTCAAGGGCGACCGCCGGGGTCGGCGTCGCAAGCATCGCCGCGATCAGCGCTACGCTGGCGCAGGCGACGCCAATAAGGGAGCGAAAGTGGATCATTTTGGCACCTGTTTGCAAGCAGCCTCGATAAATCTACGCATCCGCAACGCCGTTCATTAAAGCCTGACAACTCGATAACCTAACACGCGCCGCCCGCGCCGCAACCGGGTGGTGGCTGCGCCAGGATGCGGTTGATACGAGCGCGCTTCGCGAGGATTTCGTGCTTATCTGCGCTTCGAATCCACCCTTTGAGGGAATTCTATTGCGTTTCCAACGGGCTGTCGCTCCTGCCACGGCGTCGCCGGAGCGCTAGAATTGGCCTGTGTTAAGTGGGTTAACCAGCCGATACCCTGGCCGCCCGCGGCATCGGCTAAGTTTAGCCACCATCACCGCGCAGAGGAGTAACGGCCGTGACCAAGATGAAGTCGCGATTCCGCCAGGAACTCGAAGCCGCGGTGCTCGAGCGGCACTGCGCGAACCACCCGATGACCGAGAAATGGGCCCGCGGCGAGTTGGGCCGCAACGCGCTCAAGGGCTGGGGCGTCGAGCACTATCATTGGACCAACGATTTCTATCCCACCAACTTCTACATCTGCGCCAACGCGCCCAAGGATGTGATCGCGGTCGAGCTGGAGAATTTCCAGGAAGAGGTGGCGCAGGACCGTCCGCACACCGCCATCGTGATGAGGTTCGCGCGGGCGAACGGCGCGGTCGACAAGGACTTCGAGAAAGGCCGCGGCCTGCCGACCACTCGCGCTTGGCGCGACTGGCAGCTCCAGGTCACGCGCGAGCAGCACTGGACCGCGGCCGTCGCCGCGCTTCGCATCGGCACTGAATCGCAGTCGCCGATGCTCTACGGCAAGGTGCTGCCGGCGCTGCGCGAGAAGTATAAGTTCAAGGAAGAAGAGATCGAGCACTTCTGGCTCCATGTCGAAGCCGACACCGAGCACGGCGATGCCGGTTTCGAGGTGCTGGAGCGGCACTGCACGACCCGTGAGCTCAAGGAGCAGGCCGTGCATTTCGCGCGCGCCAGCGCCCGGATGCGCTGGTTTTATTTCGACGGCATCTATCTGCACTACGAGATCGGTTACTCGCTGACGTGATGATCGCGCGCCTTCAGTGCGACGCGCACCGGGTACCGGAGATTCCGTGATGCGCGATCCTGTTGCATCGGAGATCGTCCGCAACCGTCTGCGGGAGATCGCCGGCGCTATGGAGCACGCGTTGTTCCATAGCGGCTACTCGCCCATCCTGCGCGAGTCGCTGGACGGATCGGCGGGCTTCACTGATGCCACGGGACGCGGCGTCCTCGGCAGCGGCGGCATCCCGTATCACGTGTTGCTCTACCCCTCGATGGTGGGGCGCATCCTCGGCACTTACGCGGCGACGCTCGCCGATGGCGACTGCTTCGTCGCCAACGATCCTTACAAAGTCGCGAACTCGCACGTGCCCGACGTCGTGCTGGCGACGCCGGTCTACCACGCCGGCCATTTGATCGCGTTCGCCGTCAGCATCTCGCACAAGCCCGATGTCGGCGGCATCGTTGCCGGCTCCTCCTCGGCGTTCGCGCGGGAAGTTTTCCACGACGGCCTGCTGATCCCGCCAGTGCGCTTGAAAACGCAGCGCGGCTTCGTGCCCGAGATCGAGGCGATCATCCGCAACAACAGCCGCGCGCCCGACGAATTGATTGGGGACATTCGCGCCCAGGTCGGCGCGGTACTGCTGGGGGCCGCCAAGCTGCGGGCGCTGTGCGACGAATACAGCCGGCCCGAGGTGCAGGCGGCAATGGCATGGCTGCTGGCCAGCACCTCGGAGCGGGTGCGCGCCGAGATCGCCCGCTGGCCCGACGGCACTGCGGAGGCGAGCGGGCGCCTCGACCATGACGGCGTCGACCGCCGGTACCCCGTCCATATCAATGTGCGGGTGACGAAGCGGGGCGATCGCCTCGTGATCGACTTTTCCGGCACCAGCAGTCAGGCGGCCGGACCGTTCAACGCCCCGCGCGGCACCGTCGAGTCGGTATCGCAGATCGCCCTGGTCACCGCCTCCGACAACGCGATCCCGGTCAACTCGGGGCTGGCCGAGGCGATCGAGTTCGTGATCCCACCGGGCAGCTTGGTCAACCCGCGGTATCCGGCAACGGTGAACAACTATTTTCCGGCCGCGCATCTCGCCTATACCTGCGTGCAGTCGGCGCTCGCCAAGTTCAATCCGTCGCAAGCGATCGCACCGGCCGGCTTCAGCTCCGGCGCGATCGCGCTCGGCTATGCCCAGGACCGTTCCGGCCGCGCTGCGGTGCAGTACGAGTTGAATCGGACCGGCTTGGGCGCAACCGCCGGCCACGACGGCGTCTCGCTCACCGTGGCGATGAACCAATTCACGCCCGGTACACCGATCGAGATCCTCGAATCGGAATACCCGCTGCGCGTCGTGCGCTTCGACATGCGCCAGAACTCGGGCGGACCCGGCCGCTACCGCGGCGGACTTGGGGCGATCCGCGAATACGAGTTGCTCGACGATTCGACCTTGACCGTGCGGGCGACGAACTACCGGTTCGGCTCCTGGGGCCTGTTCGGCGGCGCCCCATCGCCGCCGGCGGGCGCGGCGCTGCTCGATGCCAGCGGCGGCGCAGAGTCGTTGGACAGCCTTGAGACCCGCGCCGTTCGTCGCGGGCAATCGCTGCGCATGATCTACGCCGGCGGCAGCGGCTGCGGTGCCGCGATCGAGCGGCCAGCGGCGGCAGTCTTGCTCGACTATCGCAACGGCTACGTTTCCCGCGACCAGGCCCG
>VGEJ01000066.1 GCA_016869335.1 Alphaproteobacteria bacterium
GGCCACCGCCGCGCGCCGGTTCCGGAGCCGGGGCACCAGCCGGCCCACGGCGACGCCGGTTCCGTCCAGGCGAGCTCGGGTGGGGAGCCGCGGAAGCCGCGCGCGGCCGCCGCCGGCTCCGGTCCCCTTACAACTGTGAGGCGCATCACACCCCGGCCGCTAGGGCGTTGAGCGGCCTGTCAACGAGTCGCGTCGTGCGAAGGGCTAGGCCCTAGCCGAGCGGCGACTTTCGGGCGAGTCCTGTCGGCGCGCCTTACACCAGCTCCCGCATCATTCACCGTCGCGCCGAATAACTCTGATAATCCAATTGCCTATCTGAGTGGCACGCACCCTGCACCCTTCCGCTCCGGGTGGCCGGCACATGCGCCGTCCGGAACGAGAGAGGATCTAGCAATGCGTATCAAGTCAGCACTTCTGGGGACGGCGGCTGCGATCACGATGCTGGCTGGCGCCTCGGGTGCCAACGCAGCCGTGCACGCGTTGGCTTCGTTGGATCTGAGCGGCTTGGTGGCCACGGGGCTGCCGGCCTTCAACACCTTCCTGTTCACCGGCTCGAGCTCGGTGTTCCTGACCAACGGCATATTCCTGTCCGATGCCGACCTGGCACCGCCGGTCTTGGCGGCATTCTCACCGGGCGATGCGGCTGGGCCGCTCGACTCGGCCGTGTCGTTCGTGAAGACCCTCGGCTCCGGCGCGGCGGAACCCGCGAACAATGCCTTCACTCCGATCGGGGCCGGCGCCGGCCTTGACTCGTACTCGTATGCCGACCAGATCGTCACCTACACCAAGATCAACGCCACGACCGGGACGCCCGGTGGCGGCAGCGCTTGGAAACAGATCGCCGAGACCCTGGTCACCGGCGGCCTGAGCGGCAACGCGAGCACCTCGAACACCCAGGTGTGGAACTTCGCGATCGCGCTCTCCTCGACCGTGACGGTCGATGCCACGTCGTCTCAGGACGTGCCTGAGCCGGCGACGCTCGGCCTGCTCGGCCTTGGCGGGGCCAGCGTTCTGCGCCGCCGCCGCGCTCACTAGGCGGTCACTTCGCTAGCCTTCCCAGGGCCCGCCGGTCTCCGGCGGGCCCTTCCCATTCTCGGCGCCGGCGGCGGCCCTACTTCGTCGTGAAATCGAGGATGCAGACGTCGGCCACGTGCGGCGCGATGCCCTCGCCGAGCTCGCGATGCAGCGGCAGGCGCTGGTAGCGGCCGTGGTCGCGCCCGTTGCGGAACTGGCAGACGAGCGCGTGGCTGTAGCCGTGCGTGCAGCCCTTGAAGTTGTACGCCGCCGAATGGCGCTCGCCGCTGTTTGGCCCATACGCGATGCTGATGCAGCCGCGTGAGGCGGCCTGCATCTTGCGCGCGAAATCACGCAGCTTACGGTGAATCGCGGGTGCCGACCGCGGCTTGAACTTGAACAGGACAACGTGCTGGAACATCGCGACCCTCCCATGTCGCGGGGCTCCGCGCGGGGGCGGCGCCACCGTGTGTGCGTGCCTGGGCCGTCTAGCGGGTCTGGTAGTCGCAGATCAGGAAATCCTTGAGCTGCGGCACGAGGTGCGGGACGAGCGCCTGATGCAGTTCGCACTGCTGATAGCGATCGTGCGAGCGCGCGTTGTCGAACACCGCGACGAAGGTGTGGGTATAGCCCTTGGAGGCGCCCTTGTTGCCAGGATGCTTGCCCGAGAAACGCTCCGCCCCGTTCTCGGCGTAAGCGCAGCTGATCGTGCCCGGATGCGACTTCTTGATGTTGCGGCAGAACGCCCTCATGCGGCGGTGGATCGTGGCGTCGTGGCCGCGCTTGAACTGGAACAGCACGACGTGGTGGAACATGCGGTCCTCCCCTGCCCAGCGTGCCGCGGTGCGGCACGGAGTCGCGGCACTATGGCGAGCGCCGCCGCGCCAGGCAAGTGCGCCCCCCCGCGGCGTCGCTCAAGTCCGCGGCCGCGCGAGCTCGCTGAGCGCGTTCGCCACGATCATCCGCCCGGTGTTGCCGCGCAGCGACAGGATCGACTCGGGATGGAACTGTACGGCGGCGATGGGCAAGGATCGATGACGCACCGCCATGACGATCCCATCGGCGTTCCAGGCCGTGACCGCGAGCGCCGCGGGCACGTGCGCCCGCAGCGCGTAGAGCGAGTGATAGGCACCGACCTCGCACGGATTCGCGACGCCGGCGAACAGCCCCTCCCCGGTGTGGGAGACCAGCCAGGACTTGCCGTGGCGCGGCTCATCCAGAAGGCCGAGCGTGCCGCCGTATGCCTCGACGATGCCCTGCAGGCCGAGGCAAACGCCGAACTGCGGCACGCCAGCCTCGGCCAGTGCGCGGACCAGCGCCGGCACGCCGTACCGCTCCGGCCGGCCGGGTCCCGGCGAGTGCACGACCAGCGCCGGTTTCGCCGCGCACACCTGCGCGAGCGGGATGCCGGCGCGAAAGGTCGTCACCGTCGCACCGCATTGGCGGAAGTAGTCGGCCAGGGTGTGGACGAAGGAGTCCTCGTTGTCGATCATGACGACCGTGACGCCATCCGCGCCCGTGCACGGTCGGATTACGGCCGGGCTCGGTGGCGTCTCGAGCCCGAGCGCGCGGAAGAACGTCGTCGCCTTGGTACGGGTTTCGCGTGCCTCCTCATCGCCATCGGAGTCCCACACGAGGGATGCGCCGGCGCGATAGCTCGCCCGGCCGGCGGCGAGATGGACCGTGCGGATCGTGATGCCGGTGTTCACGGCGCCGTTGAGCTGCAGGCCGCCCACCGCGCCGCCGTACCAGTCGCGTGGCGTGCTCTCCATCTCCTCGATGAGCTGCACCGCCATCTTCTTCGGCGCGCCGGTCAACGTCACCGCCCACATGTGACTGAGGAACGCATCGACGCCATCGCAGCCGGGCCGCAGCCGGCCCTCGACATGATCGACGGTGTGGAACAAGCCGGCGTAGGCCTCGATCGTGCGCCGCCCGAGCAGCGTGATCGATCCGGCGACGCAGATGCGCGACTTGTCGTTGCGGTCGACGTCCGTGCACATCGTCAGCTCGGCCTCGTCCTTGGCCGAGTTCACCAGCGCGCGAATGCGTTCGGCATCCTCGATCGGATTGCTCCCGCGCCGCACCGTGCCGGCAATGGGACACGATTCGACGCGATCGCCCTCGACGCGCACATACATCTCGGGCGAGGTCCCGATGAGCTGCTCGTCGCCGAATTGGAGGAAGAACTCGTAGGGGCTGGGATTGAGCGCGCAGAAGCGGCGGTAGAGCGTCGAGGGCGGGGCGCTGTAGTCGACGCTGAAGGTCCGGCTCAACACCAGCTCGAAGATGTCGCCCGCCTTGATCCGTCGGCGCGCCGCCTCGACCTTACCGGCGTATCGCTCATCGGAGATGTCGCACGCCACCTCCCGCTTCCGCTCCGGCGGGTGCGTCACCGGGGCCAGCGGGGCGAGGGGGTCCGAGTTCGCCCCGACCGTTGTGATCGTGCCAGAGCGGAATGCGTAGTCATGGCGCACGGCCATTTCCTTCCGCCGGTCCAAGAGCCAGATCGCGTCCGGCAGGTAGAGCCGGAGCAGCGGGCGCGCATCGCGGCGGTCCTGATGCAGCGCGATCGGCTCGAACTGCTGGATCAGGTCGTAGCCGAAGGCGCCGTAGAGACCGAGGAAGGTGTCGTCGATCTCGGCGAAGGCGCGCGTCAGACGGCGGAGCGGGCTCAGCACCGAGGGCTGTTTGCTGCGCTCCTCCTCGGCAAAGGTCTCCTCCGCGGCCGGCACCTCCAGGCCGAGGAGGGTCGCCTCATCGGTGAGGATCCGGCAATCTGGGCCATGCAGGATCGGGCGCAGCATCGTCAACAGTCGAACGCCGCGTTCATTGTGCGCGCGCGTCTTGAGCGTACGACCCTCGGCGATGAACTCGAGCGGCGGGTTGATGAAGCCGAACTCCCAGCGCGAGTAGCGGTCTGGATACTCGACCCCGGAAGAGAAGCAGGCGCCGCGCGTCGCATCCAGCGCGTCGACGAGCGCGCCGATGCCACACGCGTAGTCGAGCTCGGTGGTCGTGCGCTCGATGCTCACGCCGTGGCCGGAGAAGATCGCGGTCATGTCCTTCCTCTTGCGGAACGGCGCCGATCGGACGGCGCGCTTGACGAATCGACGGGTGAAGCGCCGCGTGGCGCGGGCGTCAGGTGCGACGCATCACCATCGGACGGACGAGCCGATTCGTCTTACCGCCAAGGACATGAGTGGATGTTAGCACCGCGCTGCGGCGCAACCAAGCCGGTCGATCCGCGTTCGCCGCTACCAGAAGCGGACGCGGCCGACGTCGACGTGGACGAAGCGCGAGCGCGGGTAGTAGCCGACACCGCCCGCCTTCAGGCTCATCGCTGCGCGGCGCACGGTGCGAAGCGTGCGGCCCGGCATGCGGAAGTCGACCGCTCGGCCGAGCACGTGCTGACTGCGGCGCGCCACAGCGCCGTCTTGACGCGCGAGCATCGCGTTCGTCTTGGGTGAACGATAGCCGGAGATCACGTGGAAGGGCTCGCTCGAATCGAGCTTGAGCCGCAGCGCGTGCAAGACATCGAGCAGCTTCGGATCGATGCGATGCACCTCATCGGTGCGGTGGTCACGCAGGAAGTGGTCGATCTCGCGCAGCGCCTCGGGCACGTAGCGGCCCTTGGCCGCGTACTCGGTGCGCAGCCACTCGCCGGTGTGTGTGTTGTAGAACGAGAGCGTCTTGCGCGCCCGCTTGGCCGCCTCGGCGGGCTGCGGTATCGCCAGCGCCGCCACCGAGGCCAGACCCAACAAGAGAAAGCCGCGTCGTTCGAATCCCCCAGCGCCGCTCAACGTGTCCCCCACCCGTTGCCCACACACGTCTGCGCCAGCAGCGGTCATAACAAAGTGAGCCGACGCCGACAACCGTTAATCGGCGATTAGGGTAAAGATTCGGTTAGAGCCGACGCGAAGTGCCCGCGCGAGCACGCGCGCCGCGCGTGTTCCCGGCGGCCGCACGAATGACGATTCAGGGACGCGGGCGGTGTGCGAGCGCGTCGATCAGCCGCGCATCGCGACCGTAGATGTCGTCACGGAAGTTCGTCTCGCCGGCCGCCTCGACGAACGCGGTGAAGTACACGAGATAGACGGGAAGCGGCGGGTCGATCGTCAGCCGACGGGTGCGGCCGGTTTCGATCAGGGAATCGAGCGCGCTGGCGCGCTCGTCATCGAGCACGCGGCGCGCCAGGTCGCGCGCGCCCTCGACGCGGACGCAGCCGTGGCTGAGCGCGCGCGGCGTCAGCGCAAAGAGCTGCTGCGCCGGCGTGTCGTGCAGATAGACCGCGAATGCGTTGGGCAGGTCGAACTTGAGCCGCCCGAGCGGGTTCTGTTCGCCCGGCCGCTGCACCAGGCGGCGCGCGAGGCGGCGCGCACCGGGCGCCCACCAATCGACGTTGAGTCCGAATGGATCGGTGCCCGCGAGCTCGCGCACGACGATGCCGCGCTCGGCGAGATAACGCGGGTTGCCGCGCAACTCGGGGATCACCTCGTTGACGCCGATCGACGGCGGGATATACCAGGACGGATTGAGCACGAGCGAGTTGACCTCGGCGCGCAGCACCGGGGTCGGATTCTTCGCGTCGCCGACGATGACGCGCGCCGAGTAGGGGATCGCACCGCCGACCGCATGGCTCAGCGTCGCTGCCGCGGCGTTGACCGCGATGTGATCGGTCTCGAACGAGCGCGGCAGCCAGCGCCAGCGCTCTAGATTGGCGATGAGCTGCCGGATCCGATGGGCCAGCGGCTCGTTGAGCACGGTGCGCGTCCGGCGGCCGAGGATGCCGTCGGCCTCGAGCCCGTGCCGGAGCTGGTAGCGGCGTAAGGCCTCGATCAATGCGGCATCGACGAGCCGCGGGTCCGCCGCGCCGGGGCCGGGGCCCGGTTGATCGGGCTCTGCGGCCAGGCGCTCGCGCACCGCACGCGTACGCGCATCGTGCGTCTCGGGCCGCAGCGAGGGCCCATCAGGGATCGTCGCCCACACATCGGGCGCGAGCGCACGGTATCGGGTGAGCGCGGCGCGGAGCCCGGCGTAGCCGGCGTGGGCGGGTGGCAGCTCAGCAAGGAAGTCCGCGAGACGCCCCTCCTCGAGCGCGCGCGAGCGCCGGCGCGGACTGCCATGCGAGGGGCGCGAGAGCCCAGTCGGGATACAGCTTCGGCGGGTCGATGCGGCCCACGCGCACGTCGTGGGCGTAACGGAGCACGATGTCGCTCCACTTCAGCTCGGACGCGGCCCCGGTCGGCGCCGGCTCGTAGTCCCCGGGATCGAGGCCGTGCGAGGCAGCCTCCACCAGTGTGGCACGGACGATCGCCAGCCAGCGCGCCCCGTCACGCCCCTGCCACAGTGCCGCGCCGCGCCGCGCCGCGTACAGGCTCCGCAACGCCGCGCCGCGCTCGGCGCAGGTCGGCAGCCACTGCGCCAACGCCTGCTCGAACCGTGCGGGCGCATCCGCTGCGACCGGGTGCGGCACGGTGGCGAGGGCGAGCACGATACCGATGAGCGCCCCCGGGCACGCCGCCAGGCGGGCGCTCCCGCGGCAGGGCGAACGAGTTGCAGTGATGCCAGTCGGCGGTATGGAGGAAAGCTCGCTGGAGCCGAAGGCGAGCACACCCGCTGGCGGCGCAGATTCACGGTATGTTCGCGAAGGGTCGTAGGTCAAGTGGGGTCGTGCAGGCAGCGCGCACCCACCGTAGCGTCCTTTCCGTAACACATCGTTGAGGAGGGCGCCGTACACACCATCGTGACGCCTGCGCGTCCGGCGGCGACGATCCGCAATTGCCCACGCCAGATTACCCGAGAGCCCGAGGCGCTTGCCAGCGGTAAGTCGGCACGCGGCGCCGCGCCGTAGCAATCGTGTCCGCACATCCACGAGGAGGAAGCAGCGATGAAACGGACGACATTGGCGGTCTCGGCCGCGGCCCTGGCGATGCTCGTATGGGCACCGGCGGCGGTGCTTGCCGACACACTCTACGAACGGCTGGGCGGCGCACCCGCGCTCGCGGCCGTGGTCGATGCGTTTGTCGACAACACCACGAGCGACGAGGTCATCGCACCGTTCTTCGCCACCACCGACATGGTGGCGTACAAGGCCACGCTCGCAGACTTCTTGTGCGTAGCGACCGGTGGGCCGTCCACCTATCACGGCCGCTCGATGGTCGATGCCCACACCCGCATGAACATCACCAAGGAGCAGTTCGCACACACGGTCGGGCTCCTGATCAAGGCGATGCAGACGCTGAACGTCCCGCAGGCGCAGCAGGACGAGGTGGTGGCCCTGCTCGACCCGCTCGAGGGCGACATCGTCGGGCGTTAGCGACCTCCGCGCGCTGCACGGGGGCGTCGTAAGCTCGCCGTCGCTGCCCCGATGGATACGTGGTAAAGAGAGTGCCTGATTCGGCCGAGGAGGTATGGACATGGCGACGACCAGCAAGAACCCCGAGACGATCGTGCTGCACGCGGGCTATCGCTCCGACCCGACCACGACGGCCGTCGCTGTGCCGATCTATCAGACCACCTCGTATCAGTTCCATTCCACCGAGCACGCGGGCAACCTGTTCGCGCTGAAGGAACTCGGCAACATTTACACCCGGATTATGAATCCAACCCAGGCGGTGTTCGAGGAGCGCATGGCCGCGCTCGAGGGCGGGGTCGGCGCGCTGGCCCTGGCCTCGGGCCAGGCGGCCTCGCTGTTCGCGGTCCAGAACATCTGCCACGCCGGTGACAATTTCGTGTGCTCGACCGACATCTACGGCGGGAGCTGGAATCTCTTCGCCAACACCTTCAAGACGATGGGCATCGAGTGCCGTTTCGTCGATCCGGTCGATCCGGCGAACTTCCGGCGCGCGACCGATGAGCGCACGCGCTGCTACTACGGCGAGACGCTGCCCAATCCGAAGCTCGCGGTGTTCCCGATCGCCGAGGTCGCCAAGATCGGCCGCGAGCTTGGCGTCCCACTGATCATGGACAACACTGCCGCGCCCGTGCTGTGCCAGCCGATCAAGCACGGCGCCACCGTTAGCATGCACTCGACCACCAAGTACATCGGCGGCCACGGCACCTCGATCGGCGGCGTCCTGGTCGATGGCGGCAACTTCGATTGGGAAAAGCATGCCAAGCGCTTCCCGATGCTCAACACGCCCGATCCAAGCTACCACGGCGCGGTATGGACCCAGGCGGTCAAGCCGCTCGGCCCGATCGCCTATATCATCAAGGCGCGGGTGACGCTGTTGCGCGACATCGGCGCCGCGATGTCACCGTTCAACGCCTTCCTGTTCATCCAGGGGCTCGAGACGCTGGTCCTGCGCATGCGCCAGCACTGCGGTAACGCCATTGCGGTGACGGAGTACCTCGTCAAGCACCCGAAGATCACCCGCGTGATCTTCCCCGGGCTGCAAAGCGGCGAGCTCCGACGCCGTGCGGACGCGTACCTCGCGGGTGGCTATGGCGCGCTGATCGGCTTCGAGCTCAAGGGCGGGCGCGATGCTGGGCGCGCCTTCATCGACGCGCTCAAGATGCTCTATCACGTGGCCAACATCGGCGATGCGCGCTCGCTCGCGATCCATCCGGCGACCACGACCCACTCGCAGCTCTCGCCCGAGGAGCAGAGCCAGACCGGGGTGAGCGATGCTTACGTGCGGCTCTCGATCGGCATCGAGCACGTCGATGACATCATCGCCGACCTCGACCAGGCGCTGGCGAAGGCTTAGCCGACCGCGCTCAGCCATGATATCTAGACTCACCACTATCACGGCGCAATAAAGGCCTTGCTTGCTAAATGATCAGGCGAGCGCGGCGAGCACGGTCTGGCGCAGGAGTGCCGGCGCCGGGGTCTGGCCGATGCCGGCGGGGCCTGCTTCGGCCTCGATGAAGCGCCAGCGCACGAGGCCCGCGCGGTCGATCAGGTACATGCCGGAGAGTTGATTCCAGATCGCCTGCGCCTCGCGCGCATCACCCTCGTCCATCGCGAAGCCATCGACCCGGTTGAGCAGCGTGCCGGCGTCGGAGAGCGGCACTGGCTCGGCAAACTCGCCCGTCGGGTTGGACCGGGTACTCGCGTAATCCGCTGCGCCCAGGGTTCTCGGCCACACCGTCGGGCCCTCGCCGCGCTCCGGCCGCGGCAGCCCGAACGCGCGGTGCACGGTCATCTCGGGGTCGGAGGCCAGGATCGCCGAGAGCGGCCGGTGGCGGATGTAGAGCCGTGCCCGCTCTGCCGGCGTCGTCATCACGACCACGGTCGTGACGCCGGACTCGCGCACCTCTGCGGCCACGGTCTCGATCTGCGCAAGGTGCCGGCTGCAGAACGGACAATAGATGCCGCGCAAGAGCCCGAGCAGCACGTGGGTGCGGTCGCGGAATGCCGCAAGCTCGACCGTTCCGGGCCGGTTGACGGCGGGCAGCGCGAAGGCCGGGGCGGGATCGCCGCCGCCGATCATGCGCGCACTCTAGCACGCCGTGGCGCCCGGTCGATCCGCTGGTCATCGGCGCCGCGGGGCAATAAGCTGCGCCGCAGGGAGCGCCATGACGGCAGACCAGGAGCAGATCGAAGCGGCGGCTGCGCGTTTGCGCCAGGCGCATGAGAGCGGCGTGCCGTGCGCCCCGGTGCGCGAGCTGATCGGCGAGACGGATGTCGCCACGGCCTATGCGGTCCAGGCGCTGACCACGGCGCGGGCGCTGGCGGGTGGCCGGCGGCTGGTCGGGCGCAAGATCGGCCTCACCGCCAGATCGGTGCAGGTTCAGCTCGGCGTCGATCAGCCCGACTACGGTATGCTGTTCGCGGACATGGCGGTAGCCGAGGGCGAGGAGATCGCGCCCGGGCGGGTGCTGCAGCCGCGCGTCGAGGGCGAGATCGCCTTCGTGCTCGGCGCCGACCTCGACGAGACCCAGCTCACGCCGGCCGATATCATCAATGCCGTGGACTACGCACTGGCGGCGATCGAGATCGTCGGCTCGCGCATCGCCGGCTGGAACATCAAGATCACCGATACCATCGCCGACAACGCCTCCTCGGGCCTGTTCGCGCTCGGCAACGAGCCGCGCCGGCTCGGCACC
>VGEJ01000067.1 GCA_016869335.1 Alphaproteobacteria bacterium
TGGTCATGCCCAACCTCGACGCCGCTAATATCGCCTTCAACCTGGCCAAGTGCCTCGCCGAGGGGCTCTCGATCGGCCCGATCCTGGTGGGCATGGCGAAGCCCGCCCACATCGTGCCGCCGTCCGTGACCGTGCGCGGGCTCGTCAACATGAGTGCGGTTGCCGCAGCCGACGCCCAGGCATTCGCCGCCGCCCCCGCAACGGTGCGCAGCCGCAAGGCTGGCTGAGATGGACGACCCCGCCCATGGCGAACGCCGAGGCCCCGTCGGAGATGGCGCCCGATGAGGGACGCGGAGCCGAGCGCTTCTACGGCCTGACCCAGGAATTCATCGAGGGCGCGATCGCCGCCATCCGGACGGGCGATGCCGAGCGCATTCGCACGCTCGCCGCGGGTGTGCACGCCGCGGATCTCGCCGATCTCATCACGCTGGTCACGGCCGACGAGCGGCGCACCCTGGCCGCGGCGCTGCGCGAGGACTTCGACCCCGAGACGCTGGCCTACCTCGACGAGGGGCCGCGCGAGGACGTCGTCGAGGTGCTCGGTCAAGGCATCCTCACGACGGCGGCGCGGGAGCTCGACGTCGACGACGCCGTCGAGATCGTTGGCGGGCTCGATCCGGCAGAGCAGCGCCAGGTTCTCGACACGGTCCCGGCGCCCGAACGCGTCGCCCTGGAACAGGCGCTCTCGTACCCGCCGGATAGCGCCGGCCGGCTGATGCGCCGCGATCTCGTGGCGGTGCCCGAGTTCTGGACGGTCGGCCAGACCATCGACTATCTGCGCGACACCGCCGATCTGCCCGACGAGTTCCGCGAGATCTTCGTCGTCGATCCCAGCCATCACCCGATCGGCACCGTCCCGCTCGACCGCATCCTGCGCAGCAAGCGCGTGGTCGTGGTGCGCGACATCATGGATCGCGATCCGAAACTCGTCCCGGCCCGCCTCGATCAGGAGGAGGTCGCGTTCCTGTTCCGCCAATACGACCTCGTCGAGGCGCCGGTGGTCGACGAGAAGAACCGCCTCGTCGGCGTGATCACGGTCGATGACGTCGTCGACGTCATGAGCGAGGAGGCCGAGGAAGATCTGATGCGCCTAGGCGGCGTGTCGGTGACAAGTCTGAGCGACTCGATCGGGCGAACGACCCGGAGTCGCCTGCCGTGGCTGTTCGTCAACCTCGGCACGGCCCTCATCGCCTCCAACGTCATCGGCCTGTTCGAGGCGACCATCACCGAGATGGTGGCGCTCGCCGTGCTCATGCCCATCGTTGCCTCGATGGGCGGCAACGCCGGCACGCAAACGCTGACGATCACCGTTCGCGCGTTGGCGATGCGCGAGATCACCTCGACCAACACCCTGCGCCTCATCAACAAGCAGATCGCCGTCTCGTTCCTGACCGGCGGCGCGATTGCCACCGTGATCGGGGCGATTGCGGCGACATGGTTCGGGCAGGTCGGCCTCGGGGCGATTCTCGCGGCCGCGATGGTCATCAACATCCTGGTCGCGGGCCTGTTCGGCATTCTGGTCCCGCTCGCGCTGCACCGGCTGCGCATCGACCCGGCGCTCGGCGCCTCGATCTTCGTGACCATGATCACCGATGTGGTGGGGTTCTTCGCCTTCCTTGGCCTCGCCGCCTGGGTTCTGCTGTGAGGGCTCCCGCGGCGCTCTTCGCAACCGCTCACGCTGCCGGTAGAGTGGCGCGATGATCTCCAACCGCAGCGAGGGGTTCGACTTCGCGCTCGGCGAGACGGCCGAGCTGCTGCGCGCCTCGGTGCGGGCGTTCGCCGCCGACGAGATCGCGCCGCGCGCCGCCGCGATCGACCGCGCCAACGACTTCCCGAGCGACTTGTGGCGCAAGATGGGTGCGCTCGGCCTCCTCGGCATCACGGTGGAGGAGGACTACGGCGGCGCCGGGATGGGCTATCTCGAACACGTCGTGGCGATGGAGGAGGTCAGCCGGGCCTCGGCCGCCGTCGGCCTGAGCTACGGCGCGCACTCCAATCTCTGCGTCAACCAGATTCGCCGCCACGGCACGGAGGAGCAGCGGCGTCGTTTACTGCCGAAGCTCGTGGCCGGAGAGCACGTCGGGGCGCTGGCGATGAGCGAGCCGGGAGCGGGGTCGGACGTCGTCGGCATGCAGCTCCGCGCAGATCGGGACGGCGATCACTACGTCCTCGACGGCACCAAGATGTGGATCACCAACGGCCCCGATGCCGATGTTCTGGTGGTCTACGGCAAGACCAACCCGAGCGCAGGCGCCAAGGGCATCACCGCGTTCATCGTCGAGCGGGGGATGCCCGGGTTCGCGACCGCCCAGAAGCTCGACAAGCTCGGCATGCGCGGCTCGAACACCGGCGAGTTGGTGTTCACCGACTGCGCGGTGCCGGCGGGGAACGTCCTCGGCACGGAGAACGAAGGCGTCAAAGTGCTGATGAGCGGCCTCGACTATGAGCGGGCCGTGCTTGCCGGCGGTCCGCTCGGCATCATGCAGGCGTGCCTCGACGTCGTGCTTCCCTATGTGCATGAGCGACGGCAATTTGGCCGACCGATCGGGGAGTTCCAGCTCATGCAGGGCAAACTCGCCGACATGTACACGACGATGAACGCCTGCAAGGCCTACGTGTACGCCGTGGCACGGGCGTGCGACCGCGGCCAGACCACACGCAAGGATGCTGCCGGCGCGATTCTCTACGCGGCGGAGAAGGCGACGTGGATGGCGCTCGAAGCCATTCAGTGCCTCGGCGGCAATGGCTATATCAACGAGTTCCCGACAGGGCGCCTGCTGCGCGATGCCAAGCTCTACGAGATCGGCGCCGGGACCTCGGAGATCCGGCGGATGCTGATCGGACGTGAACTGTTCGAGGCCGGCGCATGAGCGCTCCGCGCCCTGAAGCCGCCGCGCCGGCCATCGATTTCTACTTCGACTTCGCCTCGCCCTATGGGTATCTCGCGAGCGTCGAGATCGATGCCATCGCGGGGCGGCACGGCTACGCCGTGACATGGCGGCCCTTCATGCTGGGCGCCGTGTTCAAGCTCGAGGGCCCGCGGCCGCTGGTGGACTACCCGCTGAAGGGTGCCTATACCCGGCGCGATGTGGTGCGCTGTGCCCGCCGTCTTGGCATCCCGTTTCAACTGCCCGAGGGCTTTCCGCGCGCGCTGCTCGCGCCCGCGCGCGCCTTCTATTGGCTGAGTGACCGCGATCCGGCCCTGGCGAAGCACTACGCCCGCGCCGCCTACGCCGCCTACTTCGGCGCTGGCCGGGACATCAGCCGGCCGGAGGCCGCCGCCCCTCTGGGCCCGGCGGTGGGTGTGGCGGCCGCCACGCTGCTCGCCGCCATTCAGGAGCCGGCGATCAAGGAGCGGCTGAAGCAGGAGACCGATGCGGCGATTGGGCGGGGGGGCTTCGGCTCACCGTTCCTGTTCGTTGGCGGCGAGCCGTTCTGGGGCGCGGACCGGCTCGGCGAAGTCGACCGCTGGCTGGCGAGCGGCGGCTGGTAGGCGGTGGCGGTTCTGCCTAGCAGCGTGGATGTGCGAGCACCGGCGTTCGCCGAAAACCGCCGGCATATGGCTGATCTCACGCGCGACCTGGGTGAGCAGGTCGCCAGAGTCGCGGCGGGTGGCGAGCGGCGGGCGCGCGCGCGCCACCAGGAACGCGGCAAGCTCTTGCCGCGCGAGCGCATCCGGCTCCTGCTCGATCCCGGCACCCCGTTCCTCGAGCTGTCTCAGCTCGCCGCGCTCGGCCTTTACGGCGATGAAGTGCCGGCGGCCGGGATCATCACCGGCATCGGGCGGGTCAGCGGCCAAGAATGCGTCGTCATCGCCAACGACGCGACGGTCAAGGGCGGCACCTACTATCCGGTGACGGTGAAGAAGCACCTCCGGGCCCAGGAAGTCGCGCGCGCCAACCGGCTGCCGTGCATCTACATGGTCGACTCGGGCGGCGCTTATCTGCCGCTGCAGGAGGACGTGTTCCCCGACCGCGAGCACTTCGGCCGCATCTTCTACAACCAAGCCACTCTCTCGGCGGTCGGGATAGCCCAGATCGCGCTCGTGCTTGGCTCCTGCACCGCTGGCGGTGCCTATGTGCCGGCGATGGCGGACGAGAGCATCATCGTGCGCGGTCAGGGCACGATCTTCCTCGGCGGCCCGCCGCTGGTCAAAGCGGCGACGGGGGAGGAGGTGACGGCCGAGGAGCTTGGCGGCGCCGAGGTGCACACCCGCACCTCGGGGGTCGCGGATCACTACGCGCGGGACGATGGCCACGCCATCGCAATTGCCCGGCGTATCGTTGGGAACCTCAACCGGACCAAGCGGGTGGAGATCGCGCGTCGGCCGCCGCGCGTGCCGCTCTACGATCCGGCGGAGCTCCACGGTGTGGTGCCGCGCGATCTGCGCACGCCTTTCGAGGTGCGGGAAGTCATCGCCCGCCTGGTCGATGGCAGCGAGTTCGATGAGTTCAAGCGGAATTACGGGGTCACCCTGGTAACCGGGTTCGCACACGTCCATGGCTATCCCGTCGGCATCATCGCCAACAACGGCATCCTGTTCTCAGAGTCGGCGCTGAAGGGCGCCCACTTCGTCGAGCTGTGTTGTCAGCGCCGTGTGCCGCTGGTGTTCCTGCAGAACATCGCCGGCTTCATGGTCGGCAAGAAGTACGAGGCAGGAGGTATCGCCAAAGATGGCGCCAAGATGGTCACGGCGGTCTCCTGTGCCCGGGTGCCGAAAATCACTGTCGTCATCGGCGGCTCGTTTGGCGCCGGCAACTACGGCATGTGCGGGCGCGCGTTCGAGCCACGGTTTCTGTGGATGTGGCCGAACGCCCGCATCTCGGTCATGGGGGGCGAACAGGCGGCGAGCGTGCTGGTGCAGGTGCGCCGCGATGGTCTGGCCGGGCGCGGCGCCGACTGGTCTGCCGAAGACGAGGAGGCGTTCAAGGCGCCGATCCGCGCCCAGTACGAGCGCCAGGGCCACCCCTATTATGCGACGGCGCGGCTCTGGGACGACGGCATCATCGATCCGGCGGAGACCCGGATGGTGTTGGGCCTGTCGCTGTCCGCTGCGCTGAACGCGCCGGTCGAGAGCACCGCCTTCGGTGTGTTTCGCATGTAGCGGGGGAGCCATGGCCGAAGCAACGGTAATCGTGCAGACCGACCTGAGCGGGCTAGCGGTCGTCACGATGAACAGGCCCGAGGTGCACAATGCCCTTGACGACCACATGGTCGCGCGCCTGACCAAGCTCTTGCGCGAAGTGGCGGCCGACGAAGACGTGCGGACTGTGGCGCTCGCGGCCAGCGGCAGAAGCTTCTCGGCCGGCGCCGATCTCGAGGCGATGCGGCGGGCGGCCTCTGCGCCGGCGGCTGAGAACCTGGAGCGCGCGATGGCCTTGGCCGAGCTGCTGCGCCTCCTCGATACGCTGCCGCAGCCGACGATCGGGTGCGTGCAGGGGCCGTGCTATGGGGGCGGGGTCGGCTTGCTGGCCTGCTGCGACGTCGTCGTGGCCGCGCGCCGGGCGCGTTTCCAGCTCACCGAAGTGCGCCTCGGCCTGATCCCGGCGGTGATCTCGCCCTACGTGGTGCGTGCGCTTGGCGTCCGCCAGGCGCGTCGTTTCTTCCTGACCGGCGAGGCGATCAGCGCCGAGGAGGCACAGCGGTTCGGGCTGGTTCACGAGCTCGTCGCCGAACCGGGCGATCTTCACGCCGCCCGCGCGCGCTTCGCCCAAATGCTCAAGCTCGGCGCGCCCGGGGCCGTGACCGAGGCCAAGCGCCTGATTGCGGACGTCGCCAACCGGCCGATCGATCCCGACTTGATCGCCGAGACCGCCCGCCGCATCGCCGAGCGGCGCACGACGGCGGAGGGCATCGAGGGCGTTGAGGCTTTCCTCGCCAAGCGGCGGCCATCGTGGTGTGAGTGAGGACGCTCCGGCGCCATGTTCGAACGCCTCCTGATCGCCAACCGGGGGGAGATCGCTTGCCGCATCGCGCGGACGGCACGGCGGCTCGGCATCAAAGTCATCGCCGTCTATTCCGACGCCGACGCGGACGCCCAGCACGTGCTGCAGGCGGATGAAGCCCACCGCATCGGCCCCGCTCCCGCGGCAGAGAGCTACCTTAATATCCCCGCGGTGATTGCCGCGGCCGTACGTGCCGGTGCCGAGGCGATCCATCCGGGCTACGGGTTCCTGTCGGAGAACGCGGCGTTTGCCGAGGCGTGCATGGGCGCCGGCATCCGCTTCGTCGGGCCGCCGGCGGCGGCGATCCGGGCGATGGGCGAGAAGGCGGCGGCCAAGGCGCTGATGGAGGCGGCCGGGGTTCCGGTGGTACCCGGCTATCACGGCGCCGATCAGGATCCGGCCCGCCTCGCCGAGGAGGCGCGGGCGATCGGATATCCGGTAGCGGTCAAGGCGGTCGCCGGTGGCGGTGGGCGCGGCCTGCGCATGGTGCCGGACGCGGAGAGTTTCGCGCCGGCGCTTGCGGCGGCCAGGCGCGAGGCGCTCGCCGCGTTCGGGTCGGATCGGGTCCTGATCGAGACGTGGGTGGCAACGCCGCGACACATCGAGTTCCAGGTCTTCGCCGACGCGCACGGCAATGCGCTTCACCTGTTCGAGCGCGATTGCTCGATCCAGCGCCGACACCAGAAGGTGTTCGAGGAGGCGCCGGCCCCTGGCCTGAGCCCGGCGCTACGCACCCGGATGGGAGCGGCGGCCGTTGCCGCGGCACGGGCGGTTGGCTATGAGGGTGCCGGCACCGTCGAGTTCATCGTCGACGCTGCCGGCGGCCTCAAACGCGGTGCGTTCTATTTCATGGAGATGAACACGCGCCTCCAGGTCGAGCACCCGGTGACCGAATGCGTGACCGGTCTGGACCTGGTGGAGTGGCAGCTCCGCGTTGCCGCCGGCGAGCCGCTGCCGCTGCGCCAGGAGGACGTGCGGCTGCGCGGTCACGCGATCGAGGCCAGGCTCTACGCCGAGGACCCCGACCACGACTTCCTGCCGACCGGCGGTCTGCTGCGTGAACTCCGGTTTCCGACTCCGGATGAGCACCTGCGCATCGATGCCGGCTATGTCGCCGGCGATGTCATCGGCGCCCACTACGATGCGATGATCGCGAAGGTCATCGCCTGGCACGAGGATCGGCCGAGCGCTCTGCGCCGTCTGTGTGCCGCGCTCGATGCGATCGCGGTCGATGGCGTGCGAACGAACGTCTCTTTTCTCTCCGCGGTCGCGGGGCTCGATGATTTCGCGAAGGCCCATCTCGACACCGGGTTCATCGCGCGCAACCGGGCCGCGCTGGCGGCGAGCGCTGCCGCGCCCTCGGACACGGTGGTCGCCCTCGCGGCGCTGGCCTTCCTGCTCGGGCGCGCCGCGCGGGCCAGGGCGGACGCGGCGGCATCGAGCGATCCCCACTCCCCGTGGCATCTTACGACGGGGTGGCGCCTCAACGGCGCGCTCGAGGACCGCCTCGACTTCGAGCATGCGAGCGGCATGATCGCGTTGCGGTTTCGCGGTCACGCCGAGGGCTTCGTGTTCGCTCTGCCGGGCGGGCTGGCGGAAGCGCGCGGGACGCTCCGAGATGGCATGCTCTCGGCCGAGATCGCTGGGGTGCGCCGGCGCGCGCAGGTGCTGAGCGCGGGCGCCACGCTGACCCTCAGCTACGAGGGCGAGAGCCACCGCTTCGCGATGATCGATCCGCTCGCGGCGGCGCTCGCGGCGGATGCGCCCCTCGGCCAGGTGCGCTCGCCCCTGCCCGGCAAGGTCATCGCAGTGCTCATCGGCCCCGGCGCCGCGGTGAAGAAGGGCGATCCGCTGATCGTCGTCGAGGCGATGAAGATGGAGCATACCGTGCGTGCGCCGGAGGATGGTACCGTCGAGCGCATCCTCTACGAGCCGGGCGAGGCGGTGGCCGAGGGGGTCGACCTGGTCCGTTTCACGGCCGCCACCGCACGGCAATGAGCCTGCATCTCCTCAAACTGTGCGTCGGCGTCGCCGAGGTGGGCGAACTCGCGCGCTGGCAGCGGCGGAGGTTCCGCGCGGCGCGGCGCGCCGACGCGGCCGCCATTCTGCGACACTACACCCGGCAGCATCCCCGGCGCGCGGCGGAAATCGTCGCCGGCGGCTCGCTCTATTGGGTGATCCGCGGCGCCGTCCGCGTACGCCAGAGCGTCGTCGCGATCGAGACCGTGGCCAATCACCCGGAAGGCAAGACCTGCGCCTTCGTGCTCGACCCGACGCTCGTGCTCACCTTGCCGCAGCCGCGCCGACCGCACCAGGGTTGGCGCTACCTCGATCCGGCCGACGCGCCGCCCGATCTCGCGATCGCCAACGGCGGCGGGCTGGCAGCGCTGCCGTCCCACCTCCTCGCCGAACTGACCGCGCTGGGCCTGCTCTAGGCGCGATCGCAGTCTGCGCCCTACGAGGCGATCTCCTCGCGAAGGCGTTCGCGGCCGGCCTCGTCAACCCCGCGCGCCACGCTGAGGTCGCGATTTGTGTTTGGGGTTCGGCTGGTACCGCACGACCGAAGGCCATCCGGGGCGGCCGGGTCTAGCGGCGGCGGACGGTACGCACCTTGGTGCGTGTGCGCGATGTCGCTCGCGGCGCGCGTGCCACGATCTCCTCGGGGACATCGGTCGCGGGTTTGGGGTTGCCCTTGCGGCGGCCGGTCTTGGAGATGGCCTTGGCTCCCCGGGCCATGCTCGCGGCGCCCCGCTTCGCGCGCTTTCCGCCCTTCTTCGCGCTGGCCTGCCGCTTCTTCTCGGCGAGCTCGATGAACAGCTCTTGCGCCACGTTGAGCGCCAGCGAGGCGAGCGTCATCCCGGCGATCGCATTGATCTGCAGGAGCGCCTCGCGGATCTCGATCTTCGAGCACCCAAGGCGCACAGCGGCGCCGAGGTGGTATTTCAGCACCTGACGTTCGCCCATGACGCCGAGCATCACCACGTTCAGCAGAATGCGGGTCTTCGCCGGCAGGCCGGGGCGGGAGAACAGCTCGCCCCACGCGAACTCAGTGACGTACTCCTGCTGCGCTTCCGTCAGGGTATCGTTGCCCGCGTAGATGCGGTCCATGATGTCGGCGCCGATCAGCTCCCAGCGGAGCTTCTTTCCTCGTTCATACGTGTCGCGGTTCATCGGCATCGGCGGCATCCTTTTCGCGGCGATGGGCTTCTCCTGCGACGCAGTCTGGCCAATGCGATGCCTTCGCGTCAATCACCCGCGTTTTAGCTATTGACCGGTCGTGTCGGGCGCCGCACCATTGCCGGTCCGAATAGCATTCCTTGGCGGCATGTATCCCATGCGTTTTATGCGGTTGACGCATGGTTGGCCGCTCCCCAGCATGACCGGTCCCAGCGCGGTCCAGTTCGAGAGGGAGCGGCGATGACCAGCATCAAGTTCGGTTTCACGGCGGCTCCGGTCATGCCGGCGGACCGGCCGGGCGCGCCCGGCGACGCCCAGCGCTACGCCGAGGTGGTCGAGGATTGTCAATTCGGCCAAGCGCTGGGCTACGAGAGCGTGTGGATGCTCGAGCACCATTTCACCGACTACTACCCCTCGCCGAGCCCGCTGTTCTTCCTCAGCCACATCGCCGCCGCGTGCCCCGGGCTCGGCCTTGGCACCGCCGTGATCGTGCTGCCATGGTACGAGCCGGTGCGGTTTGCCGAGGATGTGGCCATGCTGAGCCTGCTCAGCAAGGGCAACCTCTATGTCGGGCTTGGCCGCGGTGTCGCGCGCATCGAGTATGACGCGCGCAACATCAACATGGAGCACTCGCGCGAACTGTTCGAGGAAGGCGTCAAAATCACCCGTGGACTGCTCTCCGGCAAGCCATTCCGCTTCGATGGCGCGCACTACAAGGTCCCGCGCGAGGTGACGTTGCGGCCCGGACCCGACCTGTCGCGCATCCACCTATACGGCGCGTGCAACAATCCGGGCACGGCCGAGCGCATGGCCGAG
>VGEJ01000068.1 GCA_016869335.1 Alphaproteobacteria bacterium
CAACGGCCACTCGAGCTTCATGGGCCCGACTTGGGGCATCGGCACGTGGTTCAAGCGCTACGTGAGCCGCGCCAAGCCCAACCTCTATCTGTTCGACGAGGCGGGCAACCCGCTGATCAACACCGACGAGGGCGTGAAGAACACCGAGGAGCATCTGCAATACGCGAAGTACTCGGGCGATGGCAGCTACACCTGGGGCTGGTTCGAGGCGTACGGCTCCATGGCCGAGGGCACCTCAGCCATGACGGGAACCAATACGAACCTGGCCAAGTTCCTTGATCGTCCCGAGACCGAATCCGAGGAGTGGTTGACGACCAAGATCGGCGGCAAGCTCGCCGCCACCATGCCGCCGGGCCACCAGTTCGGCGATGAGCTGGTGCGCCGGACGTGCTTCTACGGCAATGTCAGCACCGCAGTGTCCTCGCAGTCCAAGTACCCGGAGGTCGCCTACCTGTTCAACCAGTGGGCCGGGTCGACGACCATCTACCCTTGGCTCAGCGCCAACCTCGCCGGCTACATGGATCCCTTCCAGATCTCCAACTTCAAGGATCCGTTCATTATCGAATCCTATCACGCGTACGCGATGGAGGTTATCCAGGAGACGGTGAAGCTCGGCGCCCCGACACTGAATCTCTCGGGCGCGCAGGCGATGCACAACGCTCTCGATGAGAACCTCCAGGCGGCGTTCGCTGGGCAGCTCACGGCCAAGGAGGCGATGGACGCCACGGCCAAGCGGTGGCGGCAGATCATCAAGAAAAAGGGTGAGACCAAGATGGTCGACGCGATCCTCGCCGATCGCAAGGCGTGGCCGACGATCGTCGAGAAGATGCCGGCCTGACGTAGGGGTCGCGTCCCAGGCATGACATGCCGTGCAGCCGGCGCGCAAGCGCCGGCTGCACGGCGCCTTTGAGGTCGGTGGACATGATTCAGGGCCCGATCTGGCAGATCGTCGCTAAGTACATCGCCATCCTCGCGGCGGTCGCGGTCGCGCTGTTGCCCATCGTCTGGATGGTGACGATGGCGTTCAAGCCGGTGTTCGAGTGGAACGTCGCTACCACTGACCTGCAGTGGCTGCCCAAGCAGCCGACCCTGGCGAACTTCGAGTTCATCTTCACCGGCAACTACCCGGGCGTGAACGCCAGCATCGATCGCGTGGCGAGCGGTCCGATCTTCGCGAGCCTCATGTGTGCATCGCTGGGCACGCTGTTCGCGGTCGTGGTCGGGACCTTCGCCGCCTACGCGGTATCGCGCTTCAAGGTCATGAAGTCGATCGGACTGACGGTGTTGCAGCTCCGCCTGTTCCCGCCGCTCGCGGTGATGGTGCCGCTGATGGTGATGTGGACCTACCTCGATCTCATCGACACCTGGTTCGGGCTCTCGCTCATCTACGGCATCGTGACGATTCCGTTCTCGTTCTGGCTCATGCTGACGTTCTTCGACGAGTTCCCGCGCGAGATCGAAGAGGCGGCGCTGGTCGAGGGCTGCAGCCATTGGCGCGTGTTCTATCGCGTGGTGCTGCCGATGGTGCGGGCGCCGCTGGCGACGACGATGCTGTTCGTGTTCATCCTCAACTGGAGCGACTATGGCGTCGCCCTGTTTCTCACCAACCGCGACTGGGTGACGATCCCGGTCTACATGAACAGCCTGTCCTCGGCGATGACCGGGCACATGTATGGCGCCAAAGCGGCGCTCGGTCTGATCGCGGCGTTGCCCCCGATGATCCTCGGCATGATCATCCAGCGCGACCTCGTGCGCGGCCTCACCTTCGGCGCCCTCAAGCGATGACCGGCACCCGGGCGAGGGCGGGGCTCACCCTCCCCGAGTTCCGACGCCTCCTCGCGACCGCGCGCGAGCAGCACCCGGGCGACGCCGCCGTGCGCTCACGACACGCGCCGAGTGAGTATCGCACCGTCGGCATTCTCGGCGGCGGCACCGCCGGCTACCTCGCTGCCCTCGCCCTGCGTAAGTTCCGCCCGGAGATCGAGGTCTCGCTCATCGCCTCGAGCAAGATCCCGGTCATTGGCGTGGGTGAATCGACCACCTCGGAGATGCCGCCGTTTCTGCACCGGCTGCTCGGGCTGGAAATCCGCGAGTTCTACCGTGTGGTCAAGCCGACGTGGAAATACGGCATCCGGTTCGAATGGGGCGCCTCGCCACCCTACTATTTCAACTACCCCTTCGACGATGGCCGGCCGCTCGAGGCGGAGACCTATGACGGCGACACGCGCAACGTCACGCTGCTCTCGGTCCTGATGTCGGGAAACAAGGGCCTGGTCGCCCGACTGGCCGACGGCGTCCACGTCGCCCTGCTCGGCGCCCAGCCGTTCGCCTATCACCTCGACAACAGACGGCTCGTCGCCTACCTCGAGGCGGAGGCGGCGCGGCGTGGCGTGCGCCACCTCGACGTCGAGATCGTCGATGCCGAGCTGAGCGAGAACGGCGAGGAGATCACCGCGCTGATGACCGATGCGGGAGAACGGCTGGCATTCGATCTCTACATCGACTGCTCGGGGTTTCGCGCCAGTCTGATCGAGGGCAAGCTGGGCTCGCCGTTCATCAGCTTCCGCTCAAGCCTGTTCACCGACCGCGCCGTCATCGCCGAGGTGCCGCACGGCGGCCTCATCAAGCCGTACACGACGGCGCGAACGATGGATCACGGCTGGTGCTGGAACATCCCACAGGTCGAGGAAGACCACCTCGGCTACGTTCATGCATCGGCGTTCTGCAGCGAGGACGAGGCCTTCGCCGAGCTGCGCGCGCTCTATCCCGACGCCAGGGACTACCGCGTCGTGAAGTTCCGCTCGGGCCGCCACGAGCACTTCTTCAAGGGCAACGTCGTCGCGATCGGCAACGCGTACGGGTTCGTCGAGCCGCTCGAGGCGACCGCGCTGCAGGTGATCATCAGCGAGATCTGCCTCTTGATGCGGAACTTCCCGACCTACAAGCGAGAAACCGGCACCAGAAAGCTCTTGAACGACGAGGTGGCAAGTCTCTGGGACTACATCCGCTGGTTCCTCTCGATCCACTATCGCTTTAACGGGCGCCTTGACACGGCGTTCTGGCGCGAGTGCCGGGCCAAGGTCGACATCTCCGGTGCGGCCGACACGGTACGCCTGTTCCAGGAGAACGCGCCGCTCGTCTACCGCGACCTCGGCGTCGGCGCCGGACGCCACTTGTCCGGCAGGGTGTTCAACAGCTTCGGGTTCGACGTGCTGCTCTACGGCCAGCGCGTGTCGTGCCAGAGCCAGCCGCCGCGCGAGAGCCGGCGCGACTACCGCCGGCGCGTCGGCGCCTATGAGTCGCTGGCAGCGGCCATGCTGCCGCAGGCCGAGGGCCTCGACCTGGTGGTGTCGAAGCAGCCGGAGGCGCTGACCCAGCTCGTCGCCGATGACAGTGGCTGGCTCGCGCGCTACGCCGAGGCCATGTATTGACCGGGCTGAGGGCGCACGATCGAGCCCGTGCGCGGGCGCTGAGGGGGAACCAGCGGTGACGACCTTGGAGAGCAGTGCGACCGGGATGACAGCGACCGCACCGACGACGACGATGGAGCGCCGCGGGCGCCGGCTCGGGATCTACTTGATCACGCCGCTCGTGCTCGTGCTCGGGTTCATCTTCGCGTTCCCCTCGTTCATGACCATCTACCTCAGTTTGAGCTGGTGGGGCCCGCTCGACGGCACCCCCTGGTACAGCGCCTATGAGACGCTCAATTGGTTCGTCAACTTCGGCGACGCGCTGCGCGACGATCGGCTGTGGGAGTCGGTGCTGCGCACGCTCCTGATCATGGCAATCGTCGTTCCCATCGAGTTCCTGATCGGCCTCGGCCTCGCCATCCTGTTCGTCGATACCTTCCCGGGCAAACGGCTGTTCTATTCGCTGCTGCTGCTGCCGATGATGGTGGTGCCCGCGGTCGCCGGATACATGTTCTTCATGTTGTTTCAGTCGGCTGGGCCGATCAACCAGATCGTCGAATCGCTCACCGGCGCCGAGAATCTCGCGTCCGAGATGGTGTGGCTCGGCGACCCGCTGTTGTCGCTCTCGGCGGTGATGATCGCCGATATTTGGCAGTGGACGCCGCTGATGTTCCTGATCCTGCTCGCCGGCATGCTCGGCGTGCCGGAGGATCAGATGAAGGCGGCGACGCTGCTGGGCGCGAACTGGGGACAGAAGTTCTTCCGCATCGTGTTGCCGCGGATGAAGTACCTCATGGCGATCGCCCTCGTCATTCGCGCCGTGGAGGCGTTCAAGCTGTTCGATGTGATGTGGGTGATGACGCGAGGCGGGCCGGGCGTGTCTACCGAGACGATCTCGGTCTACGTCTACAAGCTCACCCTGCAAGAACTCGAGTGGTCCTACGTCGCGGCGATCGCCCTGCTGATCCTGCTCGGGTTGACGATCCTCGGCGGCCTCGGCATCGCCATGATGACGCGCGCCCAGCGGCAGCGAGCGGTAGAACCGGCGGAGTAGGCCGCGGGCGGGGGTCGCGCCTGGGCGAAAACCAGCGCATGCGCCCCGCGCCGGCCTCGCGTACAACCTAGGCCATGCTGGGGCGCCTCTATCTCTGGACCATGCGCATGGCGGCGCATCCGCGGGCCGTGCCGGCGCTGGCGCTCGTCTCATTCTCCGAGAGCTCGTTCTTCCCGATACCGCCCGATGTCATGCTGGTGCCGATGGTCCTGGCGGCCCGCGAGCGGGCCTGGCGCATCGCCACTGTTTGCACCATCGCATCGGTGATCGGCGGGCTCGGCGGCTACGCGATCGGCGCCCTCCTGTACGAGTCCATCGGCCACGCCATCCTCGATTTCTACGGCGCGGTTGATGATTTCGCCGGGCTGGCCGAGCTCTACCGCGAGTGGGGGTTGTGGGTCATCCTGATCAAGGGGCTGACGCCCATTCCCTACAAGGTGGTGACGATCGCCAGCGGCGCCTTCGCGTTCGATCCGCTGACGTTCGTTGCCGCATCGATCGCGACTCGCGGCGCGCGCTTCTACCTGCTGGCCGCGGCGCTGTGGTATTGGGGGCCGCAGATCCGCGGCCTTCTCGAGCGCTATCTCGGCCCGATCACCTGGGGCATCCTCGCGCTGGTCGTGCTCGGTTTCGTCGCCCTGCGCTGGGTGTTCTGACGCCCGGAGGCCACAACGGGATCCATTGCCGCCGAGTGGGGCGGGGTGACCGCCGTCCTACTTGCCGGGCACGCGCGGTCAGGCTCGCGTCATCCACCGGGTTCACCTCAGGCGCGCGGGTGCCAGCCCACCGACGATAAGTCGCACCTGGCGTTCCAGGGTCTTGCGGTTCTCCGCGATCGGGGTTGACCGAAGCCATGTCGCGGAAATGACTACGCGATAGCGATTACAGGAGCCACGCAGTTTCGTCCGCGTGCGCATCACCGACGTCTTCCTGGGGATCCCGCCACTCGTGTTGGCGATGGCGATCATGGGGTTTCTCGAGCCGACGCTGCTCAACGCCATGATCGCGGTCTCGGCGATGTGGTGGCCATGGTACACGCAGCTGGTCTACAACATGGCCCGGGGCTGGCCATCCTCATCGCCGTGCTCGGCTTCAATCTCCTCGGCGATGGCCTCCGCGACATGTTCGACGTCGAGGTCTGAGCGCTAGTCGCCGCCGTCCTGGCGGTTGAGCGCGGCGGGCGGCGCGAGAGCAGGATCGGGTAACCGCCGTCGCGCGGGGCACGGCGGCAGCCGAGCCGGTCAGTGGGACTGGGTGCCCTTGATGTCGCGCAGGTACTCGCGCTGCTTCAGCAGCACGTACAAGATCCCGTACATCGGCAGGCCGATCGTGAAGCCGACCCACAGCATCGGCCAGAACCGCGAATCGGCATCACTGTCAAAGATGCCCCACAACAGGACGGCGACGACGCAGGCGGAATTGATTACCAGGCCCGCGATGGACAGAATCTTCAGCAGCCGAAGAGTGCTGGATGACGCGGTCATGTCCGGAGTCCTTATCTTTCTTTCACGCCTCGGTGCCGGACGACGGGCCCTGGGGGCAACCGGTTCAATCCCCTCCGTCACGGCGCGATGGGCGATGGCAGCCACCCTGATCGGGCGTTTCCCAGAACGCCGGGCGATGTTAGACACCTGCTCGGTCGAGCGCAATACGCGAGCGGTCGCCCGGTCCTATCCGGCCATGGCGCGGAGCGCGCGGACGTCGCGGACGTAGAGCGTCTTTTGCTTGCGCTCGATGATGTTGCGGCGCGACAGGCTGCCGATGACGTAGGCCACCACCTCGCGCGTCGTGCTGGTCCAGCTCGCGATCTCGCGGTGGCTAGGCAGCTCCTCGATGACCCACTCATCGGCCGTGTTCTCGCGCAGCCGAGACAGTCGCAACAGCTGGTTGTAGACCCGCTTGTCGGGCTGCAGCACGCTCATGTCCGTGACCCGGTTGTCGAGGCCGCGGACGATGTTGGCGAAGCGCTCGAGGTACTTGAGCGCGAGGTCGCCATGCTGCATTAGGAACCCGCGGAACTCGCTGCCCGGCAGCACGGCGACACCGCTGTCCTCGTTGGCGATCACCGAGGCGCTGCGGCGCGGGCGCGAGAACGCCGATTCGGTCAGCTCGAAGGAATCGATGAACAGGGTGCCGAGCACCGGTCGGTAACGATGGGCGAGGCTAACGACGATAACGCTTTCGCCCGCCGCGCCGAGGTCTCTCGCGGCGGCGAGCGGGTTGACTACGCTGCCCGCCCGCCGCTGGGCCTGCCAGTCGAGGGTCGGCGTGCCGTCATCGGGGTCAAAGCGCACGTTGGCGATGCCGATGCGGAGGTCCGCCTCGTCGTAAGGTTGCATCACGAGCTCGGCAGCGCGGAAGATGTCCGAGAGGTCGCCGCTGGTGACTTGCGTTTCCTGGGTGACCAGGTCGGCCGTCGTCTGCGTCGCCGCGACCAGCTTGCGGTCAACCAGTACGAGATTGGTAATCTCGGTCGCACCAGGGAGAAACAGCAGCACGAACGGCAGGGTGAGGGCGAACTCGGTCGCAGCGAGGCCGCGCGCGTCACCAGCGAGGCGCGCCAGCACGCTCACTGCTCGCCGAAGCGGAACGGCTCGTTGCGGAACACGGCCGTTGACAGGAGGAGCCGGCTATTGGTGTCGTTGTCACTCACCAGATAGCCGACGCACGGCGTGGCAAAGTTCCACCGATAGCTCATCCGGACTATGACGACCTCGCCGGAATCCCCGAGCGAGAATCCGGGATCGGCGAGGTTACCTTCTTCGTCCGGCACCGGCTCGACCACGATCGTGGTGAAGCCGCCGAAATTGCGGACATCGAAGACGAGGTCGCCGCAGTCGACCAGCCGGAACAGCGAATCGCACAGCCGAGTTTGGAACGTCGCCAGCGGGTCTGGCGACCCTTGCGCCTCCCCGGTACGGATCTGGCGCGCCGCGTCTGCCGCTGCACCCTCCAGGATGATGCCGGTGACGAACATCATGATGATCTCCACCAAAGCGATCAGCAGCCCGACGAAGACCGGGATGATCAACGCTGCTTCGATCGCCACGGCCCCGGCGCGCCCCCCATCGCCCATGAAGGCCATGCTCGCCAGGCGTCCGAATCCGCTCGCCGGGCGATGAGAGAGGGGGAGTGCCGTGTTCATGACCCGACGAGGTCACTCGCCTGTGCCGTCGCGGCACAAGCTGGCCCGAATGCGTTATATCGCAACGACTTGTACCCCGAAGGGTTAAGCGCTCGTTACTCGCGGGGTGGCAACTCGCTGTGGTTGGGCGGCGGGCATCGTTGCCCACCACGCTTAGGGGGCCCCTGGGGCGCGCTAGGAGATCGAGCGCCGGGGCTGGCCGTAACGGCGAAAGCACCGCAGCACGCGACGCATTTCGTGCTCGGACAAAAGCTTGGGGCGCCCGATCTGCAGCGCCCGCCAGTACTGGGTGGCAAGCGTCTCGACCTCGAGCGCCAAGGCGAGCGCGGCGGCGAGGTCGGCCCCGAGGCACACCATGCCGTGGTTGGCGAGAAGGCAGGCGCGGCGGGCGGCCAGCGCGGTGAGCGCGGCATCCGACAGCGCCTGGGTGCCGAACGTGGCGTAGCGCGCGCAGCGGATGTCGCTGCCGCCCGCCACCGCCACCATGTAGTGAAACGCCGGAATGCCACGTCGCAGGCAGGCGAGCGCCGTGCAATGGCTCGCGTGGGTGTGGATGACGGCGCCGGCCTCGGCACGGTGCGCGAGGATGTCGCGGTGGATGCGCCACTCGCTCGAGGGCTTGAGCCGGCCGGTCGCCGTGCCGTCGAACGCCATCGCGACGAGGTCGCCCGGGCGCATCCTCTCGTAGGCCACGCCGCTCGGCGTGATCAGGAACCCAGTGGCCGTGCGGGCGCTGACGTTCCCGGCCGTGCCCTGGTTGATGCCAAGCGCGTTCATCTGCCGGCACGTGGCGATGATCTCGGCCCGCAACGCCTGGTCCCGCAGCATCGCCGCGATGGTTCGCCACCGCCGCGCCTGAGTCAATCGCCGAGCGAGCGGTGTTCCGCCGGGGGTACGCCGTACGCTAGGATCACCTCATGACCAGCGCCCATCCACTCCGCTTCACCTGCCGGCTCAGCGCCGCCGAGGCGGAGGCCCTGGATGACCTGGCGAGGCGCCTCGGGGTGAGCCGCGCCGACGCGGTCCGCCTGGCGATCCAGGAGAAGGCGCGCCAGCAGCAGCTCGTGGTCGATGAAGCCGCCAGCGACGAGATCGTCTTCCGCTTCGAACTGGTACCGTGAGCGCCGTTCGGTACGCGCCAATCCGTTGACTGGGCATCATCGCGCTCTATGATGGGTGATCGGGCGTAAGCCCGACCATACACATGATCCCTGCGGGAGAGATCGAGCAAGCCTCGGCGCCGAAGGAGCAACCGCCCCGGAAACTCTCAGGCAAGGTGGACCGTAGGGGGATGACATTCTGGAGAGCAGGCGGCGTCGCGGCCGCCTCACCGAAGGGGTAAACCCGCCGCGAGGCGGACGACGCTCTCAGGTTTCTGACAGAGGGGCCGCCGCCGGATGGGCAACCGCTCGGCGTGACGCCCGCTATCGGAGAGCCGCTTGAGCGCAGCCGCCGACCCACCGCTCGCCCGCACGCCCCTGCACGACCTCCATGTCGAGCGTGGCGCCAAAATGGTGCCGTTCGCGGGCTACGAGATGCCCGTTCAGTACCCCACCGGCGTGCTGGCCGAGCATCTGCACACGCGCGCCCACGCCGGACTGTTCGACGTCTCGCACATGGGCCAGGTGCGGATCGGCTCGAACGACCGGGCGGTGGCGCTCGAAGGCATCGTGCCCGGCGACATCCGCGGGCTGGCGCCCGGGCGCCAGCGCTACACCATGTTCACGAACGAGACCGGCGGAATCCTCGACGACATCATGGTGGCCAACGTCGGCGATCACCTGTTCGTCGTCGTCAACGCCGCCTGCAAAGAGGCCGATGTCGCCCACATGATGGCGACGCTGACGCCGCGCTGCACGGTCGAGGCACTCCCTGATCGTGCGCTGCTCGCACTCCAGGGTCCGGCTGCGGCGAGGGTCATGGAGCACCTCGCGCCGGGCGCGAGCAGGCTCGGCTTCATGGCGGCACACGGGCTCAGGATCCGGGACAAGCCCTGTCTCGTCAGCCGCTCCGGCTACACCGGCGAGGACGGCTTCGAGATCGCGTTGGCCGCGAACGATGCCGCGGTGGTGGCGCACGCCCTCCTCGCCGAGCCGGAGGTGGCGCTCATCGGGCTCGGCGCCCGCGATTCGCTCCGCCTCGAGGCAGGTCTCTGCCTTTATGGCCACGACATCGACCCCACCACGACCCCGGTCGAGGCGGATCTTGCCTGGACCATCAGCCGCCGCCGGCGCGAGGAGGGCGGCTTCCCCGGCGCGCGCATTGTTCAGCAGCAGCTCCGCGCGGGCGTCGCGCGCCGCCGCGTCGGCATCCGCCCGGCCGACCGCG
>VGEJ01000069.1 GCA_016869335.1 Alphaproteobacteria bacterium
CTCGGCCGCCCTGATCAACGGCGTCCTCCTCATTCTCATGCTGGCGGCGCCGCGCATCGGCTACCGTCTGTTCAAGGACCGGAGCTTCGCCTGGGTGCTCAGGCGCGAGGAGCGGCGGGTGCCGGTGCTGCTGGTCGGAGCTGGCGATCGCGCCGAGATGTTCCTGCGCGAGATGGCGCGCTCGCCGGTCGCTTCCTACCGCGTCGTCGGCATCGTCGATGACAAGCCGGGGCGGATCGGGCGCGCCATCCGGGGCGTGCGCGTGCTCGGCAGCATCGCCGAGGTCGAGGCGGTGGTCGAACGTCTCGGCGCCCACGGTCGGCGCCCGCAGCGCCTCATCATCGCCTCCGAAAAAGCGGATGGCCCGCGCATCCGCGAGCTGCTGGCGGTGGCCGACCGGCTCGGCATGACGCTTGCGCGTCTGCCCGACCTCGCCGCGCTGGCGCGCGAGGGGATGGCGCCGGGCACCGCCGCCGGCCGCCGCATCGAGCTGCGCCCGATCGATGTCGAGGACTTGCTGGGGCGGCCGCAGAAGGTGCTCGACCGCGCCGCGATGCGGGCGCTCATCTCTGGGCGCCGCGTCCTGGTCACCGGCGCCGGCGGCACGATCGGGGCCGAGCTCGTGCGCCAGATCGCGGCGCTCGGCCCCGCCCGCCTCGTGTTGCTCGACAACGGCGAGCATCACCTCTACCTGATCGACCGGGCGCTCGGCGAAAGCCATCCCGATCTCGCCCGCCGAGCCGTGCTCGCCGATGTCCGCGAGCCGGCCCGCATCGCCCAGGTGTTCCTCGGCGAGCGCCCAGAGCTCGTGTTCCATGCCGCCGCGTTCAAGCACGTGCCGCTGAGCGAGGCCAACGCCGAAGAGGCCGTGCTCACCAACGTTCTCGGCACTCGTCACGTCGCCGAGGCGTGCCGGAACCACGGCGCGGCGGTCATGGTGCTGATCTCGACCGACAAGGCGGTCAACCCCGCTTCGGTCATGGGCGCGAGCAAGCGCGTGGCGGAGATGATCTGCCAGGCGCTCGACGGAACCGGCGCGTCCGGCCCGCGCTATGTCACGGTGCGCTTCGGCAACGTTCTGGGCTCGACTGGCTCGGTGGTGCCGCTGTTCGAGCACCAGCTCGCCCAGGGTGGGCCGCTCACCGTCACCCACCATGACATGACGCGCTACTTCATGACGACGAAGGAGGCGGTGGAGCTGGTGCTGCAGGCCTCGAGCCTGTCGCTCGCCGAGGCGACCGGCAAGGTCTTCGTGCTCGACATGGGCGAGCCGGTGCGGATCGACGATCTCGCGCGCCAGATGATCCGTCTCGCCGGCCTGCGCCCCGAGCGCGATGTCCCCATCGTCTATACCGGGCTGCGGCCGGGCGAAAAACTCAGCGAAGAGCTGTTGCACGCGGCGGAACGGCTGGCGCCGACGCCGCAGGCGAGCATCCTGCTGGCCGCACCGCGGACCATCGACTATGCGCTCTTGTGCCGCGAGATCGATCGGCTTGCGGCCGCCGCGGCGGCTGGCCGCCGCGCCGAGACGCTGGCGCTCTTGGCTCGCCTGGTGCCGGAGTACCGGGCCGAGATGCCCGCGGCGCGGCGGGCGGCGTCGGACTGACAGCATTGCATCATGAGTGATGCCCCCGTCATCCGCCGCGCGCTGATCTCGGTGTCCGACAAGACCGGACTCGCCGACCTCGGCCGCGGCCTGGCCGGGCTCGGCATCACGATCCTCTCGACCGGCGGCACGGCGCGGGCGCTCGCCGCGGCCGGCGTCGCCGTGACCGAGGTCGCCGACCACACGGGCTTCCCAGAGCTGCTGGACGGCAGGGTCAAGACGCTGCATCCGATGATCCACGGCGGCATCCTGGCGCGCCGCGATGCGAGCGCCGACCAAGCCGCGCTGGCGGCGCACGGCATCGCCGCGATCGACCTCGTGGTGGTCAACCTCTACCCGTTCGAGGCGACGGTCGCGAGCGGCGCCGGGCGCGCGCACTGCATCGAGAACATCGATATCGGCGGGCCGGCGCTCCTCCGCTCGGCGGCCAAGAACCACCGCTTCGTCACGGTGGTGTGCGACCCCGCCGACTACGACGAGCTCGTGCGCACGCTCGCGGCGCGCGGGGGCGCGACCGATCTCGCGCTCCGCCAGCGCCTCGCCGCCAAGGCCTACGCCGCCACCGCGGCCTACGATGCCGCCATTGCGACCTGGTTCGCGGCCGAGGAGGGCGAGCGCCTTCCCGAGCGGGTGATCCTCGCCGGGCGCCGGCGCGAGGTGCTGCGCTATGGCGAGAACCCGCACCAGGAGGCAGCGTTCTACCTCGCCGGTGCCGCACGGCCGGGTGTGGCCACCGCCGAGCAGGTGCAGGGCAAGGCGCTCTCCTACAACAACCTCAATGATACCGATGCCGCGTGCGAGCTGGTCGCGGAGTTCCGCGACCGCCCGGCCGTGGCGATCATCAAGCATGCCAACCCGTGCGGAGTGGCCGAAGCCGATACCCTGGTCGCAGCCTACGGCAAAGCACTGGCCTGCGACCCGGTGAGCGCCTTCGGCGGTGTCATCGCGCTCAACCGACCCTTGGACGGGGCCACCGCCGCCGAGATCGCCAAGCTGTTCACCGAGGTGATCATCGCGCCAGGCGCAGAGACGGCGGCGCTCGCCGCCCTCGCGTCAAAACCGAACCTGCGCCTCCTGCTGATCGAGGAGCTGCCCGACCCGGCGGCGCCCGGCCTCGTGCTGCGCGCCCTGGCCGGCGGATTCCTGGTGCAAACGCGGGACGGGGTGATGGCCGGCGAGCTCGAAGTCGTCACCCGCCGTGCACCGAGCGCGGCCGAGCTGGCCGACCTTCGCTTCGCCTTCGCGGTCGCCAAACACGTCAAGTCGAACGCGATCGTCTATGTCAAGGATGGCGCAACCGTCGGCATCGGGGCGGGGCAGATGAGCCGGGTGGACGCCGCTCGGATCGCCGCGGCCAAGGCGCGCGAGGTCGCCGCCGCCGCCGCCGCCCGCCCGCCGGCCACCATCGGTTCGGTCGTCGCTTCCGATGCCTTCTTTCCGTTCGCCGATGGCGTTCTAGCGGCGGCGGAAGCGGGGGCGAGGGCAGTGATTCAGCCCGGCGGCTCGGTACGCGACGACGAGGTGATCGCCGCCGCCGACCGCGCCGGCCTCGCCATGGTGTTCACCGGCATCCGCCACTTCCGGCACTAGGTCTAGACTAGCGGTAGGGATCGGCGGCGTCGCGCAGGCCATCACCGAAGAAATTGAGCGCCAGCACCACGACGATCACCGGAACCACCGGCAGCATCAGCCATGGGTAGAGCGCCACCACGTTGATGTTCTGCGCCTCGTTCAGCAACACGCCCCAGCTCGTGATCGGTGGCCGGAGCCCGAGGCCGAGAAAGGAGAGCGCCGTTTCGCCGAGGATCATCGAGGGCACCGAGAGGGTGGCCGAGGCGATCAAATGGCTGGTGAAGCTCGGCAGCAGGTGGCGGGCGATGACCCGCCTGGGGCTCGCGCCCATCAGTACCGCGGCTGTCGCGAAGTCCTCCTCGCGCAGCGCCAGAAGTTTCGAGCGCACTGCGCGCGCGAGCCCGGTCCAGTCCAAGAGCCCGAGGATCACCGTGATGCCAAGGTAGATCAGGATCGGGCTCCAGGTCACCGGCAGCGCGGCCGAGAGCGCCATCCACAGCGGCAGCTCGGGGAACGAGCGGATGATCTCGATCATCCGCTGCACGAGTGAATCGACCCAGCCGCCGTAGTAGCCGGCGAGCCCGCCGAACACGACTCCGAGCAGGAAGCTGATGGTGATGCCGAGGAGCCCGACGGTCAGCGAGATCCGGGTGCCATAGACGACGCGCGAGAGCACATCGCGGCCGAGCCGGTCGGTGCCGAGCAGGTAAAGGGTCCCGCCCTTGGCCGGGCAGAACAGGTGGAAGCGCATCGGCACAAGGTCCCAGAACGCGTACTTGTCGCCGAGGCAGAAGAAACGGATGCGCTGGACCTTTTTCTCATCCGGCTCGTACTCGCGCTTCAATGTCTCCTTGTTCAGAGTGTAGGTGAAACCGTAGACGAACGGCCCGATGAACGCCCCGTCGTGGAACAAGCGCAGCTGTTGCGGCGGCGCATAGATGTGGCGCGAATCGCGGGTATGGAGGTGGTAGGGGGCGATGAACTCGCTGATCAGGATCGAGCCGTACATGACCAGGAGGATGCCGCCCGACACCACGGCGATGCGGTGGCGCAGGAGCTTCCACCACATCATCTTCCACTGCGAGGCCACGAAGAAACGCTCCTGCTCGGGCGTCATGGCCTCGATGGAATAGGGATCGAAGGGCTCGCTCGAGACGTAGTGTTCGAGCCGGCGCTCGCGCGGCGCGGTCGTGTCGCTCATCGCAGACTGCGCCCCCCAAGCCGGATGCGCGGATCGAGCGCGCTGAGCGCCACGTCGGAGAGGAACATGCCGACGACCGTGAGGAAGGCGAGGAACATCAGGAACGATCCGGCCAGATACTGATCCTGCGAGCGCAACGCCTGCAGCAGCATCGGTCCGGTCGTCGGCAGCGATAGCACCACCGAGACGATGGCCGCGCCCGACACCACCTGCGGCAGAAGGTTGCCGATGTCTGAGATGAACGGGTTGAGCGCCATGCGCAACGGGTACTTCGTGAGGAGGCGGAACGGCGGCAGGCCCTTGGCGCGGCCCGTCACCACGTACTGCTTCTGCAGCTCATCGAGCAGATTTGCCCGCAGGCGCCGGATCAGGCCGGCCGTTCCCGACGTGCCGATCACGATGACCGGGATCCAGATGTGCTCGAAGACCGAGCCGATCTTGTCCAGCGTCCACGGCTTGTCGATGTACTCGGGGTCCATCAGGCCGCCGACCGAGGTCCCGAACACCACGTTGGCGAGGTAGAGCAGGACCAGGGCGAACAGGAAGTTCGGCGTCGCCAGACCGAGGAAGCCGATGAACGTCAGCGAATGGTCGCCCCAGCTGTACTGATGGGTCGCCGAATAGACCCCGATCGGGAACGATACGAGCCAGGTGAACACGATGGTGCAGAAGGCCACCAGGAACGACAGTAACAGCCGGTCGCCGACGATCTCGGAGGCCGGTCGGCCGTATTCGAACGAATAGCCGAGCTCGCCCTGCAAGAGGCCGTTGAAGCTCCCGCCCGGATCGGGCCACAGTCCGACCCACACCGCGTACTGTTGGAGCAGCGGGTCGTCGAGCCCGTGCAGGTCGCGCAAGAACTGGATCTTCTCCATCGCCGCGCTCTCGCCCTGCGATTGCAGCTCGACGAGCTGGTTGGAGAGGTAGTCGCCCGGCGGCAGCTTGATGATCACGAACGTGATCAGGCTGATCACCGCCAGCGTCGGGATCATGATCAGCATGCGGCGGATCAGGTACGCGAACATCGGCGGCAGGCCTATTCGGACGCGAACCAGAACGTGTCCGGCCGATACATGCCGAATTGCGCCCCGGGATCCCAGTTGTAGACGCCCTCTTCGGGCACGTTCATCAGGCGCCGGTTCACCACTATGGGCTGCATGACCGCGGCGACGATGCCGATCGTAAAGGTCTGCTCGGCGTGGATGGCAAGGATGCGGTGCCAGATGTCGGCCCGTTCCTCGGCGGTTTGCGCATCGAGCCAAGCCTGCTGAAGCTGCAGGAGCTCCTTGGCCTCGGGCGTGTCGGGCGCCTCGCCGGAAGCGCCGCCGGTCTCGTAGTGCTGGCCCCACTTCGGCCACTGCAGCGAGAGCTGATGGACGGGGGTCAGCTCCTCGGGGCTCATGTCGGCGGTGGGCACGCCGTTCTCGAGGCCCGACCAGATCGAGACCAGCGTTTCGCCCGCGAAGACGCGATTGCGAAAGACCTCGCGCTGCGAGGGGCGGGTGAACAGCTTGATCCCGACCGCCGCCCAGTTCTCGCGGATGAGCTCCAGCACGTCGGTCTGCTCGGTGTCCTCGCCCGCCGTCTCGACGATGACGTTGAGCGGCCGGCCATCGGGCATCAACCGCGTACCCTCGCCATCGCGCTCGGTGAGCCCGATCTCGTCGAGCAGCGCGCTGGCCTGATCGGGATCGTAGCTCGCCCAGGCGGATTGGTACTCCGGCTCGAACAGCGGGCTCTCCGCCAGCACCGTGTTGTTGCTGGCGATCGCCAGTCCGTAATAGAGCGACTCGTTGATCAGCTCGCGATCGATCGCGAGCGAGAGGGCGTGCCGGAAACGGACGTCGCGGAACAGCGCGCGCCACCCGGGGTCGTTGTGATTGAGGTTGGGGAAGAGCGCGAGATGCGCGCCCTTGGCGGTGCGCCAGAGGCGGGTGGTGAAGTCGTTGCGCTCCTCGTTCTCCTTGAGGAAGGTGTAGTTGCTGAACGAGATCGCGCGCGACTGGAGATCGACTTCGCCCGCCCCGGCCTTAGCCGGTATCAGCTTGGGATCGGCGACCGAGAGCAGCACGCGGTCGATGTAGGGGAGCTGGCGGCCGTTCTCGTCGATGCGGTGGAAGTAGGGGTTGCGCTTGGCCACGAACCGCGTCGCTGGCGGGCGGGTCGTGTTCATCCACGGCTCGAGGGTGGGCAGCGCCGGATTGTCGAACTTGTAGAGGTTGTCGAGGCCGTTGTGCAGCGCCGCCCAGCTCGCCTTGCTCTCGGCCTTGGCCTTGAGCCTCAGCGCTTCGGGATCGGCGTACTTGGCGTGAAACCGCTTGAGGTAGTGGGCCGGCCGGAAGATGTAGAGGGACGCCGCCCGGGCCAACGCCGGCAGGAAGAACGGGTTCGCCCGCGACCAGCCATAGCGGATCGTGGTTTCGTCCACCACCTCGACGGTCGGCCGCTCACCGCCGACCAGCATCTCGATCGGCGGCCCCGAGGGGCTGAGCTCGGCGTTGTTGGCGACGTCCTCCCAGTAGTAGCGGAAGTCCTCGGTGGTGAACGGGTGGCCATCCGACCACTTGTGACCCGGCCGCAGCCGGATCGTGAACGTGCGACCATCCGCCACCTCGACGTCGGCGGCGATATCGGGCACCAGCGCGAAGCTCGGCTCATAGGTCAGGATCCGGGCATAGCCGTAGGCGACGAGCAGCCTAACGTCCTGGCTCCGTCCGATCAGCATGCGCAGGTCGCCACCGTACGCGCCGGGCGCGGTGTCGCCCGTGAGGCTGATCACCCGCGGCTCGGTCGGCACCCGCTCGGCGATCGGCGGGAGCTTGCCCTCGGCCACCTCCTGCGCGAGCGCTGGCGGCTCGATCAGATCGCGGGCCTCGGCCGCCGCGAGCGCGCAAACGACGGCGATCGCCGCGAGTGCACCGTACACCGTCTTGATCATGGGGCCCTGATCTCCGAGACATCGGCGTTGGCGTTAGCGCGTACGAAGTGACCCTCGCCGAGGTCGAGCATGCGGTGCAGGCCGCCGCCGTTGACCGTGTAGGGCGGCGGCCATTCCTCGGGGTTCGAGGCCTTCTCCGACATCAGGGTCGCCAGATCGAGGCGCGCGTCCGGATCGGGCTTGGGCACGGCCGAGAGCAAGGCGCGGGTGTACGGATGGAGGGGCTGGCGGAACAGGACATCGCGCGGCGCGAGCTCGACGAGCCGGCCCGCGCACATCACGGCGATGCGGTCGGCGATGTAGTCCACGACGGCGAGGTTGTGCGAGATGAACAGGTACGTGAGGCTGAGCTCGGACTGGAGGTCCTTGAGCAGATTGAGCACCTGGGCCTGCACCGAAACATCGAGCGCCGACACCGGCTCGTCGCAGATTACCAGATCGGGCTGCAGCGCGAGCGCCCGCGCGATGCCGATGCGTTGCCGCTGGCCACCGGAGAACGAGTGCGGGTAGCGCCGCAGGTGCCTGAAATCCAGGCCGACGAGTGACATCAGCTCGCGCACCCGCGCGGTCCGTTCCTCCTCATCCCCGATCTGATGGATCAGGAGCGGCTCATTGATGATGTCGAACACCGTCATGCGCGGGTTGAGCGAGCCGAACGGGTCCTGGAAGATGTACTGCACCCGGCGGCGGAAGTTGAGCAGGTCGGCGCCATGCAACTTCAGGACGTCGAGAATGTTGCCGTGATCGTTGAACAGCACCTCGCCCGAGTCGGGTGCCACTGCCCGCATCAGGATCTTGCTCGTCGTCGACTTGCCGCACCCCGACTCGCCGACCAGCCCAAGGCACCCGCCGCGCGGGACATCGAAGCTGACGTTCTCCACCGCCACGACCTCGCCGCCCGGCTTGCCGCCAAAGACCGTCCGGCGCCGTGTCGAGAACGTCTTGCACAGATCGCGCACCGCAAGCAGGGGCCCGGCGCGATCGGCTTCGGGCGTCCACGGCTGTTTCGCTTTGAGCAACGGCCCGCCCTTCGCCTTGATCTCGCGGATCGGGACGAGGCGCTCGCCGTCCTTCATGTTGAATCGCGGCACGGCACGGAGGAGGGCGTGCAGGTAGGGGTGACGGGCGCTGCGGAAGATGTCGTCGAGCGTGCCGTGCTCCATCACCTTGCCCTGGTACATGACGACGATCTCGTCGGCCATGTTGGCGACCACGCCGAGGTCATGGGTGATCATCAGGATCGCCATGCCGAGCTCGCCCTGCAGCTCCTTCATAAGCTTCAGGATCTGCGCCTGGATGGTGACGTCGAGCGCCGTGGTGGGCTCGTCGGCGATCAGCATCGCCGGCCGACAGATCAGCGCCATCGCGATCATGGCGCGCTGGCGCAGACCGCCCGACAGCTCGAACGGGTAGGTGTACATCGCCTTCTTGGGATCGGGGAAGCCGACCAGGCGCAGCATCTCCTCGCACGCCGCCAGCCCCTCGCGCCGCCCGCCGGCGCAGTGCAGATGAAACGCCTCAGTCACCTGATTGCCCACGGTGTGCAGCGGCGAGAGCGAGGTCATCGGTTCCTGGAAGATGATCGAGATGCGGCCGCCGCGGATCGCCCGCATCTGAGCGCTGTCCTGGGGCAGCGTTGCGATGTCGATGACCGTCCCGGCGCGTGCCGGGTCGAAGAACAGGATCTCGCCTTCGGCGACGTGCGCCACACGCGGCAGGATGCTCATGACGGCCTGAGAAACCACCGACTTGCCCGAACCGGACTCGCCGACCAAGGCCACCGTCTTGCCGCGCGGCACCCGGAACGAGATGCCATCGACGGCCCTGATCACACCCTCCGGCAGAGTGAAGTGCACCTTGAGATTGCGCACCAGGAGGACGTTCGGCATCAGCCCGGCTCCGTCGCGAACACACGCACCGCGTCGTCGAGGCCGAGAGCCACGAGGTTGACGCGGGTCGTCTCGTCCAGGCCGATGCCCCGCGTCACGGCCTCGCGCACGACCCTGCTGGCCAGCAAATCGAACTGCTCGATCGTCGAATCGACGAGAATGCTGCCACGGCGACCCTTGAGACGAAGTTGCATCCAGCCGTTCTTGCGGTCGCGCCGCGTAGAGAAGTAGCGCACGGTGACCGCGGTCAAGCCTTCCCACGGGACCGCCGTCCCGAGCGGACCGCGCTGCCAGACCCCCCGCTCGGACATCTCGATGCGGGTAAGCTGGCGAATGGCGGTGCGCGCGCCGAACACGGCGAACAGCAGGGCCATCGCCGAGAGCGCGTAGAGTACCGCGGGGGCGGGGTTCGTCAGCAAGAGCGGACCACCGGTTACCGCGAGGCCGATGCCGGCGCGTGAATAGTCGGGAACCAGCGCACCGATAGGATAGCGATGATCCGTCATCGCTCAGACGTTAAATAGTGCGGACGCCGATGGCCAGACGGTCGCCGGGTGCGCCCTTGCCTCCCCCAGGAACTTGGCGATGAAAGACCATGTTTCACCGTCCTGGACAAGATGGTGCGTGAGCAGGCCGGTCGCCTCGCCGGCGTCTGCGCTGCCGGTCCGGCGCGCCCGGAGATGGGCGATGACCGCGCCGAGCGCCACGGC
>VGEJ01000070.1 GCA_016869335.1 Alphaproteobacteria bacterium
AGCTGATGGGCGCTTGGCCTGGCAGGTGTATGCCCGCCCGGCGCCGGCCGACGACGGCACGCCGCGGGTGGCGATCGTGCTGTGGCGGCTCGGCTTCAGCCGCGCCGCGACCGAAGCGGCCATCCAGCAGCTTCCGGGTGTCGTGACCCTGGCGTTCGAGCCCTACGCGCCGGGCCTCGATGGCTGGATTGCCAAGGCGCGGGCCGCCGGGCACGAGGTGCTCATCCAGGTGCCGATGGAGCCGCCCGACTACCCGCGCAGTGATCCGGGACCGCACACGCTGCTGACTTCCCTGCCGGCGGCCGACAACGTGAAGCGCCTCGAGTGGCTGCTCGGCCGCGGCGCCGGCTACGTCGGCGTCACCAACCTCATGGGTGCCCGCTTCACCTCTTCGGAGGCGGCGCTGCGGCCCGTGCTCGCGGTCCTCAAGGAGCGCGGCCTGATGTACCTCGACGCCCAGGTGACCCGGGCCAGCGTGGCGACGCGCGTGGCCGAGGAGATCGGCCTGCCGCGGGCCTTCACCAACCGCATCCTCGACACCGAGGCCTCGCGTCCCGCCATCGACGCGCGGCTCTACCAGCTCGAGCGCGTCGCCAAGTCGGCGGGGAGCGCGGTCGGCATCGGCTTCCCCTACCCGGTCACGATCGAGCGGCTGGCGGCATGGACCGGCACGCTGCGGGGCAAGGCCATCCGCCTGGTGCCGTTATCCGCCGTCGTCAACCGGCAGAGGCCGACATGAACCGCCCGCCGGTCGGAGCCGCCTATCGGCCGGGGGTCGGCATGATGCTGCTCAATGCCGCCGGCCTGGTATTCGTGGCGCAGCGCGCCGACAACCCGGGTCCGGCCTGGCAAATGCCGCAGGGCGGGATCGATCCGGGCGAGGCGCCGCGGGCGGCCGCGCTCCGCGAGCTGGCCGAGGAGATCGGCACCGACCGGGCCGAGATCATCGCCGAGAGCCGCGACTGGCATTACTACGACATCCCCGACGAACTTGCGCGCACTCTGTGGGGTGGCCGCTACCGCGGCCAGCGCCAGCGCTGGTACGTGCTGCGCTATCTCGGCACTGATGCGGACATCAACATCGACACGCCGCACCGCGAGTTCATCGCTTGGCGGTGGCTCGAGCCGGAGCGGCTGCCCGAGGTTATCGTGCCGTTCAAGCGCAACCTGTACAAGGCTCTGTTGGCCGAGTTCGCCGCTGTCCTGATCGCCCGAGAATGACAAGGGCGCGTCCAGGGGACGCGCCCTCTTCGTGCCGTGCCGTTCAGCCGCGCATCAGCTCGTGCGCTCGGCCCTCTGGCGTCACCGCCGCGTGCGATCCGACCACGTCGCTGGTATCAGCTCGCGCTCGCGGCCCTTCGCCTTCGCCTTCGCCTTCGCCTTGACCTTAGTCTTGCCCTTCGCCTTCAAGATCCGAGCTTCCGCGCGGCTCTTCCGCACCGTGAGGTGATCCTGCTCTAGCGCTTTCCACGGCCTGTCCATGCCCTCGAAGTTGAACTCGAGCTTGACCCCGTGCGGGTCGAAGATGAAGAGCTGGTGCAGGTCCATGCCCGGCACGGCGCGGTCCTTCCACTCGACGCCATGGGCATCAAGCCGCGCCGTGAAGCGCTCGAAATGGTGGGCGCGGAAGGCGATGTGGTCGACACAGCCCGTATTATAGGCGACACCCTCCGGCACCTCGATGACGTGGAAGACGGGGCGGCCCTCGAGGTAGAGCCAGAGCCCGTCGTTCGGGAACTCCGGACGGTACCCATCGACGAAGCCGAGCACATCGCAATAGAAGTGCCGGCACTTGTCGACATCGTCAGTGAGGATGTTGACGTGATCAAGCGTCGCGATGTCCGCCAGCTTGCCGGTCTTCATGTCGATTGCCATGGCCGCTCGTCCTCCTTATGTTCCGCCGCTCCCGCGCCGCCCTCCCGCCCGCGCGGTGCCGCGCCCGCGGCCGGAGACGCATAGCGCAATAATAGTGCTCCCCGTCGCGTCAGGCAATTGTGGACGCAGGTCAATCGCGCCCGGCGGCGCCCCTCCAGAGCGCCGCCCGACGACCAAGAGCGAGAGGCCCCGGCCTGATCAGGCGGCGAAGCGGTGGAGCTTCCGGGTGTTGGCGCGGAACACGGTCCAGCCGAGCCAGCTCGCCCACTGGCCCCAGCGGCTCTGCGGCTTGACGCCGGCGGCCTTGAGGGTCATGGCGACCGCCTTGGCGACATGCTGGTGACGATAGTAGGTCAGAGTCCGTTTGGCGTAGCTCGCGCCGTGGCGGCGCCGATCGTAGGGCTCGGTGATGGCGTTGCCGCAGTAATAGGCGTAAGCGAGCTCGTCGTCGCGGCTCTCGAGTAGCCGGCCCAGCACGATCCCGATGCCCTGCCAGGCGCTCGGCCGCTCGACCGCACGGTAGCGCTTCATGTGGTCGTAGAACAGCTTGTAGTGGCGATACTCATCGCCCGCGATGCGATGACAGATGTGCTTCAACAGTGGCTCCTCGACGGCGTCGCGGATCGCGCTGTAGAAGGAACTCGTGGCCACCTCGACGACGCAACGGGCGATCAGCTCCTTGGCCCGCGAACCACGCACCGAGACGGCTGCATCAAGGGGCAGGACGTGGCCCGCGGTGAAGCGGCCGAAGCAGTCTGCGAAATCCCAAGTGGGGTCGGCGAGCTCGCACCAGCGCCGCAGCGCCGCCCCGTGCTGGACCTCTTCGACACCCCAGGCCCGCGCCGCCGCCTGAAACTCGGGGTCGTCGCTGAACACCGAGCACAGATAGGTCACGTAGTCCTCTGAGTGGTGCTCGACCATGCACGCTCCGCGCATCGCCCGCACCAGTTCGGGATCGACCTTGGATGGGTCGAACCGGTCCCACGGGATATCGTCCAGCGTCCAATGCACCTGCGGCCGCACCGAGCGTACGGGCCGGGCCGAAGGGCCCGCTACCATGGGCGAGGCCTGGTTCATGCCGTCACCTCCGCTCCTCGCCCACCCACCGCCGGGCGCTGCCGCACCACGAAAGGGTTAAGCGTCTCTTATAGCCAAGCGCCCGCCTTCCGCCAAGCGTGCACCCAGCGCGGGCGACTAAGCGACGGCTCGGAGCATCTCTTCGAAGAGCTGGATGGCGACCTCGGCGCGGTGGCGATCCGCATCCGTCTTGGCGTCTTCGAGGTCCTCGCGCGCGTTCTTGAGCCGGCTTTCGAGCTGGCCGCGATCGAGGTCGGTCACGGGAACCGATTCCTCGGCGAGCACGGTGCAGCGGCTCGGCGTCACCTCGGCAAAGCCGCCGGCGAGGAAGATGCGCCGGATCTCGCTGCCCTCATCGTGGATCTCGAGCACCCCGGGGCGGACTGCCGCCATCACGGGTGCGTGGCCGGCGAGCACCCCGAAATCGCCCTCGGTGCCCGGCACCACCACCATATCGACATCCTCAGCGACCAGGAGGCGCTCGGGCGACACGAGCTCGAAATGGACCTTCTCGGGCACGCTCAGGCCTCCCGACCGCTCTACGCCGCCTCGGCTGCGAGCTGCTGCGCTCGCTCCACCACCTGCTCGATCGTACCGTTCATGTAGAACGCTGCTTCCGGCAGATCATCGTGGCGGCCCTCCGCGATCTCGGCGAAGCCCTTGATCGTGTCCTCGATCGCCACAAACACGCCGGGCCGCCCGGTGAACACCTCGGCGACGTGGAAGGGCTGCGACAGGAATCGCTGAATCTTGCGCGCTCGCGCCACGGTCAGCTTGTCGTCCTCGGAGAGCTCGTCCATGCCCAGAATCGCGATGATGTCCTGGAGGCTCTTGTAGCGCTGCAGGATTTCCTGCACTCGCGTCGCGACGCCGTAGTGCTCCTCGCCGATGATGCGCGGATCAAGCATGCGCGAGGTCGAATCGAGCGGATCGACCGCCGGGTAGATGCCAAGCTCGGCGATCTGGCGCGACAGCACCGTCGTCGCATCGAGGTGAGCGAAGGAGGTCGCCGGCGCCGGGTCGGTCAGGTCGTCGGCCGGCACGTAGATCGCCTGCACGGAGGTGATCGAGCCTTTGGTCGTCGAGGTGATGCGCTCCTGCAATGCGCCCATGTCCGTCGCGAGAGTGGGCTGATAGCCGACGGCGCTGGGCATGCGGCCGAGCAGCGCCGATACCTCCGAACCGGCCTGGGTGAAGCGGAAGATATTGTCGATGAAGAGCAGCACGTCCTGGCCCTCCTCGTCGCGGAAGTACTCGGCCAGCGTCAGGCCGGTCAGGCCGACGCGGGCGCGCGCGCCGGGCGGCTCATTCATCTGGCCGTATACCAACGCCGCCTTCGAATCGCCATCGAGGTCGATGACGCCCGATTCGATCATCTCGCGGTACAGATCGTTGCCCTCTCGCGTGCGCTCGCCGACGCCGGCGAACACCGAGCGGCCGCCGTGCGCCTTGGCGATGTTGTTGATCAGCTCCTGGATGATCACGGTCTTGCCCACACCGGCGCCGCCGAACAATCCGATCTTGCCGCCGCGCGCATAGGGCGCGAGCAAGTCCACCACTTTGATGCCCGTGACCAGAATCTGCTGTTCGGTCGATTGGTCCATGAACGAGGGCGCGGGGCGGTGAATCGGGAAGTAGGTCTTGGCGTTGACTGGCCCGCGCTCGTCCACCGGCTCGCCGACCACGTTGATGATGCGCCCCAGCGTCTCGGGGCCGACCGGCACCCGGATCGGCCCGCCGGTGTCGGCGACATCCTGGCCGCGCACCAGCCCCTCGGTCGAGTCCATCGCCACCGTGCGCACCGTCGATTCGCCGAGATGCTGCGCCACCTCCAAAACCAGGCGTTGGCCCTGGTTGCGGGTTTCGAGCGCGTTCAGGATGGCCGGCAGATCGCCCTCGAAATGCACGTCCACAACGGCGCCGATCACCTGGATGATGCGCCCGGCGACGTTGGTGGTGGTGGTCATGGCATGGCTCCGTGTGGTGATCAAAGCGCCTCGGCGCCGGAGATGATCTCGATCAGTTCCTTGGTGATGACCGCCTGGCGCGTACGGTTGTAGTTGAGCGTCAGGCGATCGATCATCTCGCCGGCGTTGCGGCTCGCGCTGTCCATCGCAGTCATGCGCGCGCCTTGCTCGCCGGCGGCGTTTTCGAGCAAAGCGTGGAAGATCTGTACCGCGATGTTGCGCGGCACCAGGCGCTCCAGGATCTCGGCCTCGTCGGGCTCGAACTCATAGGACGCGCCACCCAGGTCGGCGACAGGCGCTGCCGCGGCTGCCGATGCAGCAGCGGGAATGAGCTGATGGCGGGTGACGACTTGCGTCATCACCGTCCTGAAGGTGTTGTAGAACAGCGTGCACACGTCGAACTCGCCGGCCTCGAACAGCGCCGTGATCCGCCCGCCGACCGGCGCGGCATCGGCAAAGCCGAGCCGGCGTACCTTCGACAGATCGACCGTATCGACGATGCGGCTCGCGTGGTCGCGGCGCAGCATGTCGCGGCCCTTGCGGCCGACACACAGGATCTTCACGGTCTTGCCGGCCGCGAGGAGCTCGCGGATGTGAACCCGTGCCGCGCGGACGATCGAGGAGTTGAAGCCACCGCAGAGGCCGCGCTCGGCCGTTGCCACGACCAGGAGGTGCGTGCGGTCGCTGCCCGTCCCGACGAGGATGCGCGGTGCCGACTGCGGATCGCCGAGCCCCGCGGCGAGCGCGGTCAGCATCGCGCCCATGCGCTCGGCGTAGGGCCGCGCCGCCTCCGCCTGGTCCTGGGCGCGGCGCAGCTTCGAGGCCGCCACCATCTTCATGGCCAGCGTGATCTTGCGCGTCGAGCGGACGCTCGTGATCCGTTTGCGCAGGTCCTTGAGGCTAGGCATCGCGGTTGCTCGGCAGCGACGCGGGAGGCGCGCCTACGCGAAGCTCTTGGCGAACTCGTCGACGATTCCGGCGAGCTTCTTGTCGGTTTCGTCGGTCAGCTCGCCCGAGGCGCGGATCGCCTCCAGCACGGCCTGGTGCTTGGTCCGCATCTCGTTCAAGAGCGAGCTCTCGAAGCGGCGCACGGCGTTCACGGGAAAGCGGTCGAGGTAGCCACGGACGCCGGCATAGATCGCCACCACCTGCTCCTCGACCGGCATCGGCGTGTATTGCGGCTGCTTGAGGAGCTCGGTCAGCCGCTCGCCGCGCGCCAGCAGGCGCTGGGTTGACGCGTCGAGGTCAGACCCGAACTGTGCGAACGCCGCCATCTCGCGGTACTGGGCAAGCTCGAGCTTGATGCGGCCGGCGACCTGGCGCATCGCTTTGACCTGCGCCGCCGAGCCGACGCGGCTGACCGACAGGCCGACGTTCACGGCCGGGCGAACGCCCTGATAGAACAGGTCGGTCTCGAGGAAGATCTGGCCATCGGTGATCGAGATGACGTTGGTCGGGATGTAGGCCGAGACATCGTTGGCCTGGGTCTCGATCACCGGGAGCGCGGTGAGCGAGCCGGCACCGTGATCCTTGTTCATCTTGGCCGCGCGCTCCAAGAGCCGGGAGTGGAGATAGAAGACGTCCCCCGGATAGGCCTCGCGCCCGGGTGGGCGGCGCAGGAGCAGCGACATCTGGCGATAGGCCACGGCGTGCTTCGACAGATCGTCGTAGATCACCAGCGCATGCATGCCGTTGTCGCGGAAATACTCGCCGATCGTGCACCCGGTGTAGGGCGCGATGAACTGCAGCGGCGCCGGCTCCGAGGCGGTGGCGGCGACCACGATGGTGTAGTCCATCGCGCCATAGTCCTCCAGCGTCTTGACGACTTGGGCAACGGTCGAGCGCTTCTGCCCGATGGCGACGTAGATGCAATAGAGCTTGCGCGACTCATCGCTCGATTCGTTGATCGATTTCTGATTGATGATGGTGTCGAGCGCGACCGCGGTCTTGCCGGTCTGGCGATCGCCGATGATCAGCTCGCGCTGGCCACGCCCGATGGGAATCAGCGAGTCGAGCGCCTTGATGCCGGTCTGCATCGGCTCGTGCACGCCGCGGCGCGGTACGATGCCGGGCGCCTTGACCTCGACCCGGCGGCGCTCGGTGCCGCTCGCCGGTCCCTTGCCGTCGATCGGCTCGCCGAGCGCGTCGAGCACTCGGCCCAACAGCGCCTTGCCCACCGGGGCATCGACGATGGCGCCGGTGCGCTTGACCGTGTCGCCCTCCTTGATGGTGCGGTCGTCGCCCAGGATGACGACGCCGACATTATCCTCCTCGAGGTTCAGGGCCATGCCGCGGATGCCGCCAGGGAACTCCACCATCTCGCCCGATTGAACCTGGTCGAGGCCATAGATGCGGGCGATGCCGTCGCCGACCGAGAGCACCTGGCCGACCTCGGAAACCTCGGCCTCGGCACCGAAGCGCTCGATCTGCTGCTTCAGGATCGCCGAGATCTCCGCCGCGCGGATATCCATCACCGCACCCCCTTCATGGCAACCTTCAGGTTGGCAAGCTGCGTCCGCAGCGAACTATCGAGCATCCGCGAGCCGAGCCGCACGACCAGCCCGCCGAGCAGATCCGGATCGACCCGCGTGCTGAGAGTCACCTCGCGGCCGACCGAGCGGGCGAGCGTCTGGCGCAGCGTCGAGACCTGCCCCTCGGCCAGCGGCCGCGCCGAAGTGACATCCGCCGCGACCTCGCCGCGGTACTCGGCCAGGCCCGCGCGGAAGGCGCGGATCACCAGGGGCAGGGCAAACAGGCGCCGGTTCTCGGCCAGCACCCCGAGGAGGCGCCGCGTCAACGGGTGGGCGTCCATGCGCTCGAGTAGCGCCGCGATCGCCCGTCCCTGCTCGGTACGGGTCAGCATCGGGCTCCGCACCAGACGCCTGAGGTCAGCGCTGTCATCGAAGAGCGCCTCGATCCGCGCCAGGTCCTGCGCCACGGCGTCGAGCAGCCTGCCCTCTCGCGCCAGCCCGAACACGGCCATCGCGTAGCGGCCCGCGAGACCCGACATCAGTCCCGTCTCAGCCGCCACCTGAACCCGTCCCGACGCTCGGCGAGAGGTGCCTAATCATTTGAATTGCTTGGACAAAAGAAACAGCGCGCAGGCCACCCCGCCCGCCGTCGGCGAACGCCGCGGATACCTACCACACGTCCCAGGGGCACGCAAGCCAACCGCCCCCTCTCCGCCTGATCCAGGTTAGGGACCGCCTCAACCGATGTGAGCAGGCTCTATCGTCAAGTGATGCGCGATCACGCGCGGAGGGGACCATGGAGCGGAGCGAACGGTGCATTCTCACCACTCACGTCGGCAGCCTGATCCGCAGCCCGGAGCTCGCCCGGATGCTCATCGAGAAGGAACAGGGGCGCGCACCCAAGCCCGCGGTCATGGCCGCGGCCGTTGGCCACGATATGGACGAGGTCATTCGTCACCAGATCGACAGCGGCATCGATATCGGCAACGACGGCGAGGTGCCGCGGATCGGTCTCTCGACCTACGTGCAGAGCCGAATGAGCGGCTTCGGCGGTCAGTCGCAGCGCAACGACTTCTACGACTACACCCAGTTCCCGAAATACCGCGCCGTCTTCCTGTACCGTTACCACACACCCTCGCAGGACACGGCGAAGCTGTGGAACGCGCCCCAGGCCGTGGCAGAACTCCGCTACGACAGCGAGATGCGCGAGGTCCGAGAGGAATGCGAAGCGTTCAGCGCTGCGCTCGCGCGCCAGCCGCGCAAGTTCGCTGAGACGTTCATGACCGCGGTCTCGCCCGGCAACCTGACATGCACGCTGCTCAATGCCTACTACCGCAGCGAGGAAGACTACGTGATGGCCGCCGCGCGCGAGCTCAAGAAGGAGTACGACTACATCCACCGCTGCGGTTTCCTGCTGCAGGTCGATGCCCCCGATCTGGCGCTGGAGCGCCAGCTCTACTTCCAGAAGCGGCCGATGGCCGACTTCATCGTCGGGGTCAAGCGCCAGGTCGCCGCGATCAACGCCGCGATCGCCGATATTCCGCCGGAGCGGGTACGGCTCCACGTCTGCTGGGGCAACTACGAGGGGCCGCACGTCGGCGACGTTCCGCTCGAGGACGTGCTGCCGCTGCTCTACGAGGCCAAGGTCGGCGAGCTATCCATCGCCTTTGCCAACCCGCGGCACCAGCACGAGTACCGCGCCTTCAAGCGCTATCCACTGCCGAAGCACTTGATCCTGATCCCCGGCGTGATCGACGTCACGAGGAACTACCTCGAGCATCCGGAGGTGGTGGCCGACCGCATCTGCGCGGCGGTGGAGGCGGTGGGCGACAAGACCCGGGTGATTGCCGGCACCGACTTCGGCTTCTCGACCTTCACCGACTACACGATGGTTGCCGAGGACGTGTGCTGGGCGAAGTTCAAGGCGCTGCGCGAGGGCGCCGACCTCGCCACCCGGCGGCTCTGGCACTGACGCGGTGCGGCCCTCTGGCCCGGGCGTTCCGCCGCAGCCGTCCTGGACGGCAAGCCCCCCTAATCCCGTCGCCCCAAACACGTAGTAGCTGATCGCTCTATGGTAGCAGTCTTTTAGGACTAATCTCGTAGACATAACCGCGAGTTTGCATGGTCCCCCGTGTGGGGGACCGCTCGCGGCGGATTGAGATGCCCTCACCCACCGCGAGTCGCAAGGGCAGCGATGGCAGTGCGTGGGAGTGCACCGATGAGCAGGACGAATGTGAAGCGGAAGGTGGCGGTGCCCGCGGCGGCGGCGGCGGGGAAGCAGAGCGGCAGCGATGCGGCCGCCATTCTGGAGGTGTTCTCGCGCTCCCAGGCGATCATCGAGTTCGCCCCCGACGGCACCATCCTCACCGCCAACCAGAACTTTCTGAGCACGCTCGGCTACGGCCTCGAAGAGGTCCAAGGGCGGCATCACTCGATGTTCGTCGAGCCTGCCCAGGTCAGCTCGCCCGAGTACCGCGAGTTCTGGCTCAAGCTCGCGCGGGGCGAGTACCAGGCCAGAACT
>VGEJ01000071.1 GCA_016869335.1 Alphaproteobacteria bacterium
GATCGCTCCCGGGTGGCGCGGATCGACGACTACTTCGACTGGGCGGCCGCGCGCGGCGGCCACCGCCGCGGCCAACGGGTGCCGTTCGATGCGGAAGCCTACCGCCGCTACGTCGCGCATCAGATCCCGGGCGGGATGATGTCGAACTTTCGGCGCCAGCTCAGCGAGGCGGGGATACTCGATCGCATGCCGCTTATCCTCGATGAGGTCACGCGTGTGCGCGCCGAGGTGGGCTACCCGCCGATGATCACGCCCTATTCGCAGATGGTCGGGGTACAGGCGGTGCTCAACGTCATGAGCGGCGAGCGCTATGCCAACGTGCCGCGCGAGCTCGCGCTCTACCTCAGCGGCCAGTACGGTCAGATCTGCGGCCCGGTGGATCCCGGCGTCTACGATCGCGCTACCGGCGGCGTGAACCCGCAGCGGTTCGACTTCACCGCGCCCGATGCCGAGCTTGCCGCGCTGCGCACGGCGCACCCGGAGATGAGCGAAGACGCGCTTCTCCTCCGCCTGTTCTTCGGCCAGCGGGCGTTCGAGACGTACGAGCGCAAGCGGACCCCGGCCGACCCCATGCTGATCGCGACCTCGCCGTTGGCCGAGCTGGTCAGGGAGGTACTGGTACGGCGCAAGGCGCACCGGCTGACGGTGCGGGCTTCGGGTGGCCTCAGCTACGCCGATGTCCGGGCGAGCGCGGCGTATCTCGAGGCGGCGCCGAACGCCGGCGAGCTTGCCGTGACGCATCGCGGGCTGCATGTTGCGGCCGGTCGGCAGCCGGGGCGCGTATGACCGTCACCCCGATCACCGTCGAGGACATCGTCGCGATCCTGCGCCTGGCGCAGGCCTCGGATTGCGCGGAGCTCACCATCGAGGTCGGCGACTTCAAGCTTGCCTACCGTCGCGCCGAAGTAGCGGCGAAGGCGGGCCAGCAGGCAGTCGTGCCGGCAGCACCAGAGTCGAGCGCCGTACCCTTGGTGGCTGCCCCCGCCCAGCCCGCGGCAGCAGCCGTGGATGGCATCGCGATCACCGCGCCGATGGTGGGCACGTTCTATCGGGCTCCCGCGCCGGGATCGCCGCCGTTCGTCGAGGTCGGCGCCACGGTCGAGGAGGACACCGTGGTTTGCATCATCGAAGTCATGAAGGTGATGAACCCGATCAAGGCGCGCTGCCGGGGAAGGGTCAGCCGCATCGCGGTCGACGATGCCGCCGGCGTGCAGTTCGGCCAGCTCCTGGTGACCGTCACGCCAGAGTAGCGAACCCCGCCGGCGCGGCGGTGGCGCTGGCGCTGCTGCGCTCAGTTCGCCCGTAAGGGTTGGGTTCGCGACGGCGAACGCGCCGTGATGCCGATTGCGGACGCGACCTGATGCAGCGCAAGGAGGCCCGCCAGGGCCAGCGCGTTGGTCCAGGCGACCTCGAGCACGACCAGCAGCGAGAATGCCTCATCGCTCGCCGGCAGCACGAGAGTGGCAGCGAGCAGGGCGGCCTGATTGGCAGCGGCTGCCGCGAGGAAGGCCGCCGCCACCGTTACGATGAGCGAACGCTCGGCGAGTCTCCTGACGGTGAGGTCGGCGGCCAGCGCTGCGAGCAGCGCGGCCACGCCGAGCATCACGCCCCAGGCGACTGAGTCGAAGGTCAACGGATAGCCGAGCCACAGGTAGCCGACGATCTGGTTGGCGAGCCAAGCGATGCCGATGAGCGCCAGCATATCGCGGCGGGGAAGGGACAGAGCGGCAAGCGCTGCCAGCGCCGCGAACGGCGTCACACAGGCCAGCGCGAAGCTGAACAGCGTGCTGGCGGCTGTCAGGAATACGATCCACAGCCACCGCCCATTCGCCGCCATCGCCTTCTCCATCGGTCTTGTATGCCCCATCTTCGTAGGGCGAAGCAACGCCCGAGTGCCGCCGCGTTGTCACGTCAGCAGCCGCCCGTCTGGGGAGCGGTCAGCCGACCTTCGGCGGCGTGCCGAATGCGGCGACGCGCGGCGCCACCGCGGGATCGATGAAGCCGCGCACCGTGGCGTCGGTTTCGAGCGCGAGGACGGCATCGAAATCAAGCGTCGCGGCGCGGTTCATGATGCGCTTGAGATCGCCGACGGCGCGCGCCGGGAGGGCGGCGATTCGGGCCGCCACGGCCTCGGCCTCGGCCATCAGCGCCGCCCCCGGCACCACCTTCCAGGCAATGCCGAGCGCCAGCGCTCCATGGGCGTCGAAGCGCTCGCCGAGGAGAATCGCTGCCTTGGCCCGCTGCAGCCCTGCAAGCCGCGGCAGGATTGCGGTGACCCCGCCGGTGACGAACAGGCCGAGCGGGATCTCGGGAAAGAAACAGCGCGCGTCATCGGCCATGATCGTGAGGTCGCAGTTGATCGTCCATTCGAGTCCGCCGCCGACCGCCCAGCCGTGGACCGCACCCACGACCACCTTGTCGCCGCACACGAGGGCGCGGGTGATGTCCTGGATGCGTTCGATGTGCTGGCGCGCCGCCGCCGCCGTGGCACTCTGGCCGCCGAACTCCTTGAGGTCGTCGCCGGCACAGAACGCCCGCCCGGCGCCGTGCAGCACGACGACACGCGTCTCCGGGTCGGCATCGGCCTCAGCCAGTGCCGCGCTCAGCCCGTCCAGGAGCTCGTGGTTGATGGCGTTGAGGCGGTGCGGGCGACTGAGTGTGATCGTGCACACCCCGTGGGCGCAGCGGGTCAATACGGCCGGTGTCATGCGTCCTCCTCGCGAACGACGTGAGCGGTCTTGCCGGCGGTGCGGGGCAGGCTCCGCCATGGCACGAGGTTCACCCTCGCCCCGACTCCGAGTTGGCGCTGGATCTCATCGGCGATGGCCCGCGCGAGCGCGGCGGTCGGCATCTGGTCGGACGCCATCTCCGCCTGCACCGGCAGGCGGTCGTAGGGGCCCAGTCCGCGCAACACGATGCGAAACTCGCCCGAGAGCGCGGCGAAGCCCGTCAGTACGCCGGCAACCTGGAGCGGGAACACGTTGAGGCCGCGCACCACGATCATGTCGTCGCTGCGTCCGCGCACCCGGAAGCGGGGGGTGGTGCGGCCACACGCGCAACGGGTGAGACCGGTGAGCAGCACGATGTCGCCGGTACGAAACCGGACCAAGGGCTGGCTCTCGCGCTCCAGGTGCGTGAGCACGAGCTCACCCACAGTGCCCGCACGCCACGGCAGCGCCGTGCCGGACTCGGGCTCGATCAGCTCGGGGTACAGCACATCGGGCGCGACGAAGTGGAGATCCGCGCTTTCGTCGCACTGCCCGGCGAAGTTGCAGAGGACGTCCGACACGCCGTAGTTCGCGTTGCGCGCCGCGAAGCCCCACGTCTGCTCGAGCCGCTCGCGGAAGCCCGGATTGTCAAGCGCAGCCTCGCCACCGAACAGGCCGAGGCGCAAGCCGAGATCGCGCGGCGCGAGGTTCGGGAACCGGTCACCAATCACGTGCTCGATCACCGCCGGGTAGGACGGCGTGCACGAGATGGCGGTGATCGCCAGATCGAGAATGGTGCGCACCAGGCGCTCGGTATCGCCCACGCCGAACGGCACGACCGTGGCGCCGGTCGCTTCGAGGGTCGTGTGATCGGTATAGCCACCCATCCACAACTGGTAGTGGAGGCAGTGCACGACACGGTGGCCGGGGCCGAGACCACTGGCACGCTGCGCGCGAGCGCCGATGATCGCCGTCTGCTGGGCGTCGCGGGCGCTGAGTGCGAGGTTGAGCGGCGTGCCCGTCGTGCCCGAGGTGCGATGCACGCGAACGACCGTTTCCGGCGCGGCTGCGAGGTAGTCGCCAAAGGGGGGCGCGGTCGTCTGGCTCGCCCGCAGGTCAACCTTGGTGGAGCAGGGGAGCGCGGCGAGGTCAGCGAGGTGCGGCGGCGGCGTGCGGCCGCCCCACAGACGTCGGAAGAACGGCGAATGCTCGGTCAGGTAGCGCCGCTGCCGCTGCCAGCACGCGTGCTGATGCCGTTCGATGGCGGCCGGCGGCGCGAAGTCGGCGTCTTCGAGCCAGGGACGGGATGGGGCGGTCATCGCAAGCAGGCCTCGAGCGATCGCCGAAGCTGGCACAGAAGGCGCCGCCTGAGAAGGCCGCGTCGGATCGTCGCGCGTATGCCACCGACGCCTGCCCCAGGATGGGCGAGCGAACCTGATCTTGCCGGAGCGGCGGAATCGGCGGCCGGCGGCGAGCGACGGCGCGAGAATGGGCGGTGATGGCGGAGCGGACTGCCACGCTCGATCGGCTTGCGTTCCATGCGGTGGATGCGGCGGGCTGGCCCGACCTCGAGCGGCTGCTCGAAGGTCGCGGCGGTCCCAAGACGTGCTGGTGCATGACCTGGCGGACGATGCCCGCGGCGCGCGGCCCGCGCCCAGCCCGCACCGCCGCGGCGGACGACGCGCCGCCATCAAGGAAACGTGTGATCGCGGCATCATGAAAGTGCCGCCCCACAACACTACCTTAAAAACTGGCCGCTATCGTTCTCAAGACGTTGCGATAGCGACTGGTCGTGGGACCGACCAGTGACGAACGGGGATCTGGAACCGCCAGATATTATGGCTTTTCCAGGTCATCACGAGATCGCTCTCGGGGTCCTGGTGCGGTCTCTGGTTGAGGGTAGAAGCCATGCTTAGGAAGATTGTGGCGATCGCGTCGGTCATCACCGCGCTGTCGCTCCCGGCCATGGCTCAAGTTGTTTGCGGCGATCGCGGCAAGTTCCTTGAGCGCCTGGCTGACGGCTATGAGGGAAAGCCAGTCGCCATGGGGCTCGCCTCGAACGGCAGTGTGATTGAGGTGCTCGTGTCGGAGCACGGAAGCTGGACCATCCTGGTCACCAGCCCCGAGGGCGAGTCGTGCCTCGTGGCGTCGGGTGAGGCCTGGGAGAGGCTCCCGCTCGTCACTGCGGAAGTCGGCGCCGGGGCCAAATGGCCCAAGGCGCCCGCCTCGGGCGCCCCCGATCAGCGATGCAGCGCGACGGTGGGGCTGACGGCCGCCAGCGTCGCACGGGAACGGATCGCAGTGCCAACCTCAGCGGGCCGCCATTCGTGCGCCAGACGCTGCGCGGTTGCGACCTCCGCCTCCGACATCGTCGCCGCCACCGCGCCCCGGTACTCGCGCGCCGCCTCGTAGCCAGCCGCGGCGGCAAGATTGAACCACTTGTGCGCGAGCACGAGGTTGGGTGCGACCTGGTGGCCACTCGAGTACATGAGACCTAGTCGGAACTGCGCCTCGGGCGCTCCGCTCTCCGCAGCGTGCACGATCTCGTGCATGGAGCTGCGCCTCCTCCGTTCGCTCGGCACTGCCCACCGTCATGTTTGTTCTCTGTCTGCGCCACCATGGCGCAATCCGGGTTAAGGGTGGGTATAACGTGAGCCTCGGCCGGAATCAGGGTGCGGCAATGGAGATGTTGCCGCACACCCGGCCGCCGGTGATCCTGGCGAGCTCGCTCAGGGTGGTGGCGAACACGCAGTTTGGATGACCGGCCGCGGCGTAGACGGTGGCGAAGCGGCCGAGGCTCTCATCGATGGCCACGCTGACCGGAGTGGCGAGCCCGAGCGGTGCCACCCCGCCGATGGAGAAGCCGGTGACGGCGTTGACGGTGTCGGCATCGGCGCGGGCGACGCTCCCGCTGATCCCGAGCGCGCGGCCGAGCGCCGCGGCGTCGCACTGGCGATCGCCGGCGATCAACGCCATGACGGGATGCCCCGCGATCGTGAACACGAGCGACTTGACGATCGCCCCGAGGGCGACGCCGAGGCTGTCGGCGGCATCGCGCGCGGAACGAGCCGAGGCGCTCAGAACCATGACCTCGGCCTTCGAGTCGGCCGCTGCCAGGGCCGCCTGCACGCGGCGCACCGCCGGCCGCTCCAGCACCGACATCACGGCACCGAGATGCCACGCTGCACGGCGGGTCGCCCGGCGATGGCGGCCTGCCAACGCTTGACGCTAGGATAATCGTCGATCGCGACGCCCTGCCACTCGGCGGTCCGGGTCCACGTCCAGCAGGCGATGTCGGCGATCGAGTAGGCACGCGCCAGGTACGCGACGGCCGCGAGGCGCCGCTCCATCACGCCGTAGAGGCGGTTGGCCTCGGTCCGAAAGCGCTCGATGGCGTAGGGCACCTTCTCCGGCACGAACTTAAGGAAGTGGTGCGCTTGGCCGAGCATCGGCCCGATGTGTCCGATCTGGAACATGAGCCATTGCACCACCTCGTGGCGAGCGGCCATCTCGGCCGGCATGAGCTTGCCCGTTTTCTCCGCCAGGTAGAGGAGAATGGCGCCGGAGTCGAGCAGGCTGTAGGGCTTGCCGCCCGGCCCTTCATTGTCAACGATGGCGGGAATCTTGTTGTTCGGGCTGATGGCCAGGAACTCAGGCTTGAACTGATCGCCTTTGAGGATGTCGATGGTGTGCACGCGATAGGGCAGCCCGACCTCCTCGAGCATGATGGAGACCTTCTGGCCGTTGGGGGTGCCGAACGTGTAGAGGTCGATCATTGGTCAGCTCCGGTTCGATCGCTGGAGGGGCCGGGCCGCACGTTACACGCGGCGACGGCCGGGACCAACTCGGCGTTGGCGTCACGAAACCGTCACAGAACTGACGCATCCTCGTTATGCCACTCCGGTATCTCGCCGTGGTGGCGCCGGTCAGGCGTCCCAGCCAACCGGAACGGAGTGGAGCAATGCTGAAACGAGCAGTGCTGGCGGCGCTTGCGGCGGCGGCAGTCTCGCCCGTGGGCGTCGGCATGGCCGACGTCGACACGGGTCTGCCCGCCTACCAGGCGGTGAGCGGGATTTCGGGCAGTCTCAAGTCGATCGGATCGGACACCCTCAACAACCTCATGACGCTATGGGCCGAGGGTTTTCAGCGCATCTATCCGGACGTGAAGATCGAGATCGAGGGCAAGGGTTCCTCGACCGCGCCGCCGGCGCTGATAGCGGGCACGGCCCAGTTCGGGCCGATGTCGCGGCCGATGAAGGAGAAGGAAATCGACGAGTTCAAGGCGAAGTTCGGCTACGCGCCGACGGCGCTGCGCGTTGCCGTCGATGCGCTGGCCGTGTTCGTCCACAAGGACAACCCGATCCCCTGCCTGTCGTTGCAGCAGCTCGACGCGATCTTCTCCAAGACACGACGGAGCAACTACGCGAGCGACATCGTCACCTGGGGCGACGTCGGTCTGGCGGGCGACTGGGCCAAGGTGCCGGTGTCGCTCTACGGGCGCAATTCCGCCTCCGGAACGTACGGCTACTTCAAGGAAGTCGCGCTGTTCGCCGGCGACTACAAGGACACGGTCAAAGAGCAGCCCGGTTCCTCTGCGGTGGTTCAGGGCGTGGCCTCGGACAAGTCCGGCGTCGGCTACTCGGGTATCGGCTACAAGACCGCGGACGTACGGGCGGTCCCGATCGTGGCCGATACGGGGGACTCCTGCGTCGAGCCCACAGAGGAGCACGCCTATTCCGGCGACTACCCGATCGCGCGGTTTCTCTATGTCTATCTGAACAGGAACCCGAACGAGGCGCTCGATCCGCTGCGCGCCGAGTTCGTGCGGTTCGTCCTGTCTCGCGAGGGACAGGAGGCGACGGTGAAGGACGGCTACTTCCCCATGCCGGTGGACACCGCCAAGGAGGATCTGGCGACGTTCGGCCTCACCTTCAGCGGCATGTAGCTCTCGAGCGCGGCGGGCCCGGCACCGGCCGCGCTTTTCCCCGCCATGGCGCCTGACGATGAACGAGACCGCGATCGAACCGACCCGGCCCGTCCCTGACATCAAGGCATCGGCCGTTACCTACCGGCGGTCGAAGAAGACCTCGCGTCGCGTCATCCTCATTGATCGTGCCGCCGACTTGATCATAACCTGGGGCGGCCTCGCTGTTATCGCGACCGTCTTCGCGATCATGGCGTTCCTGGTCTGGGTCGTTGTCCCACTGTTCACCGGGGGGGATGTGGTGGGCGAGGCGCGCTACCGCGTCGCCGATTTTCCTCAGCCGAACCTGCTCCTCACTTTGGAAGAAGAGAACGCGCTGGCGCTAGCGCTCAGCAGCGGTGGCCTGCTCCAGGTCTTCCATCCGGGCACCGGGCGCATGATCACGACGATCGGGCTCGATCTCGCGGCGCCGATCGCCGCGGTCGGCCGCACGCTCTCGGGCGACGACATCGCGTTGGGCTTCGCCGACGGCAGCGTCCGCCTCGGCCGCATCGCATTCGTTCCGTCAACCTTGACGGCGTCGGCGGTGCCGGAGGGTCTGACGATCCTCGATGCGCGCGACCGGACCGACGGCCGCGCGGCGTTCTCCATCGTTCCGGGCAACCAGTTTCGCCGCGTCGAGCCGATGGCTCAGTTTGAGCCGCCGCAGCAGATTGCGGATGCCGGCGTCGCCATTGCGCACCTCGCCTACCGGATTGCCGGCACCGTGGAACGACCAACCCAGGCCCTTGTCACGGTGGATGCCCTCGGCAAGGTCCGCCTGGGTACCGCCCGGACCAAGAAGAATATGCTGACCAAGAAGGAGACGAGGACGGTCAGCGCGGTGGATCTGCCGCCGTTCCCGGGCGAGGTGGCCGTCGTCGGCCTGCTGCTGACCGAGCGTGCCGATCAGGTCTACGTCGGGCTGGCCGATGGCCGCATCGTCCGCTACAGCACCGTCGATCCCAAGGCGCCTGTCGTCACCGAGATCCGCCGGGTTGTCCCGGAGGGGGTCGGCCTGACCGCGCTGGGCTTTCTCAATGGCGAGCAGTCGATCGTGGTTGGTGGCTCGGACGGTTCAGTGAGCATCTGGTTCCGCTTGCCCGATCCGTCAGCCGGAACGGCGGACCGGCTCGCGCTCACCCGCGCGCGGGTGCTGGAGCCGCATGGCGCGCCGGTGGTGGCGTTCGAGCCGAGCCGGCGCACCAAGACGTTCGTGAGCCTGTCGGCCGACGGCGAGGCTGTGGTTCGCCACGCCACCAGCGAGCAAGTCCTATTCCGCCTGACGGCGGGTGCTGAGCCCGGGCGCGGCAGCGCCCTCGCGCTGGCCCCGAAGGACGATGGCGTTCTGGCGGTGGCGGCCGACGGAAGGGCAGCGCGCTGGCTGTTGCGCATGGAGCACCCCGAGACGACGTGGGGAACGCTGTTCGGGCGGGTGTGGTACGAGGGTTACGGTGCGCCGGACTACACTTGGCAGTCGTCGTCCGGCACCGATACCTTCGAGCCCAAGCTCTCGCTCGTGCCGCTGGTGTTCGGTACCATCAAAGCGACGGTGTACTCGCTCCTGTTCGCGGTGCCGATCGCGCTGGTCGCGGCGATCTACACCTCGCAGTTCGTCCATCCCGGCGTGCGCGGAGCGGTCAAGCCGACGATGGAGATGATGGCGGGACTGCCCTCGGTGGTCCTGGGCTTCATCGCGGCGCTCATCCTCGCCCCGATCATCGAGGCGTGGATCGCGGCCGTCATCCTGGCGTTCGCCACCCTCCCGTTCGCGCTCTTGGCGGCGGCGCACCTGTGGCAGCTCCTGCCGCAGCGGCTTGCGCTTCGGCTCGACGGTATGCCGAAGCTGGCCCTGTTTGCGGTCGTCGGCGCCATCGCTCTCTACGCCGCCTACGCCCTCGGCCCGGCCTTCGAAAGGGCGATCTTCGCCGGTGACTTCCGGTTGTGGACAGCGGGGGCCGTAGGCAGCGATCTGCCGCTGATGACGTTGATCGCCTTCCCCTTTGTGTTTCTGGCCATCGCCGCCCTCGTCACGCGCTTGTTCGGCGCGCGCCTCGAGGCGTGGCGGCGCGCGGTGACCTTGCGCTGGTCAGGCGTGGGCGAGGCGGCGCGCTGGGCGGCGACGCTGGTTGCGAGCGGCATCGCCGCCTACGGGGTCGCGGTGATGTTCGACGCTTTGGGGATCGGCGTGCGCGGCG
>VGEJ01000072.1 GCA_016869335.1 Alphaproteobacteria bacterium
TGATCGGCGTGGGCACGCTGCGAGAAAGCGTAGGCGCGGCCAATCAGCCCACTGTCCGACGTCTGGTCGTAGGCGCGGACCCTCTCGATCAGCCCGATCTCGGCGTTCATGGTCTGCTTCGCCGGCTGGAGCCCGCGAGCACGGCGCGGCGGTGCGCCGCTCCGGTCGCGCTCCGGCTAGGCGGTCTCGCCCTCGGCGCCCGGGCCCGCGAAGTCGCCCTCGGCGGTCTCATCGCCATCGCCCTCGAGCTTGGAGTCGTCGGCCTCCGGCGCCACGACCGCGCCCAATCCGTGCCATTTGTCTCCGGCCATCAGCAGCGCCATGTCGTCCTCGACCGGCTCATCTTGCTCGACATGCTTCTGAATGCTCTTGAGCAGCGACTCCTTGAGGTCCTCGCGCACGAAACTACGGTCAGCGATCTCGCGCAAAGCTACGACCGTGTTCTTGTCGTTGTCGCGTTCTACCTTCGGTTGCTCACCCGACGTGATCGCGCGCGCGCGGTGCGCCGCCAGCAGCACGAGCTCGAAGCGGTTCGGTATCTCGAGTACGCAATCCTCAACGGTAATGCGCGCCATTCAATCCACTCTCCCGACCCATCTCTGCGGCCAAGCTACCCACCATATTTAGATTGGTCGTCCGGCGCAAGTTTGCCACCCCGCGCCCGTTCTCCGTCAGCCCGGCGGGTCATCGAGTGGCGCGATCGACTGGTCGGGCGCCAGTCCAGCGATAAGGTCAGCCAGGCTGGCGCCGCTCTCGGGGTCGGTCCAGCCCGGCACAACGTCGCGGAGCGGCAGGAGAACGAAGGCCCGCTCGTGCAGGCGCGGGTGCGGCAGGCGTGGCGCCCGCCGCCGCCGCACCGTGCGGCCATAACACAACAGGTCGAGGTCGAGCACGCGCGGCTCGTTGCGGATCGAGCGTTGGCGGCCGAAGTCGGCCTCGATCCGGTGAAGCACCAGGAGCAGCGGTTCCGGCGCCAGCGCGGTATGGACCACGGCAACGGCGTTGATGAAACAGGGCTGATCCGTGGCCGGCACCGGCGCGGAGCGATACCAGCGCGAACGGCGTAGGATGTGCACGCCATGGGCGTCGAGCGATGACAGCGCGGCGATGAGGGTCTGGAGTGGTTCGCCGAACTGCGAGGGCAGATTGGCGCCTAGCCCGACAATGATGGCGTCATCGGCGGCCGTGGCTTCGGAGCTCGGCATGACTGCCACCGCCTATCGCGCCACGCCGCGCCGCACCGTGTCCGCGGCGTGAGCCGGCGCACCCCACCGGAGCCGCCGCGCGACTGCCGGCGCTGCCCGAGACTCGCCGCCTACCGCGCGTCGAATCGGGCCGGCCACCCCGAGTGGCACAATGGGCCCGTCCCCGCCTTCGGACCGCTTGGCGCCCGGCTCCTGGTGGTGGGCCTCGCTCCCGGTCTGCGCGGTGCCAATCGCACCGGGCGCCCGTTCACGGGCGACGATGCCGGTCGCCTCCTGTACGGCGCGCTCGTTCGGCTCGGCATGGCGCGGGGCACCTATGCAGGAGGTGCCGCCGATGGGTTGCGGCTCGTCGATTGTCGGATCACCAACGCGCTCCGCTGCGCGCCACCCGCCAATCGCCCGACCGGGCGCGAACTCGCCGCCTGCCGCGGCTTCCTCGCCGCCGAGATCAGGGCGATGCCGAACCTGAAGGCGATCGTGGCGCTCGGCGCCATCGCCCATCGCGCCGTGGTGGCCGTCCACGGCGCGCGCCAGATCGATCATCCGTTCGGCCACGGTCGCGACCATGCGATCACGGACGGCGTGCGGCTGCTCGACTGCTACCACTGCTCGCGCCAGAACACCAGCACCGGCCGCCTCACCCAGGATATGCTCGATGGCGTGCTAGCGGCGGCGCACGCGCTTTCAGTCAACTCCGCTCGCGCATGAGGCGCCCGCGCTCGCGCTCCCAGTCGCGCTGCTTCTCGGCCGTGCGCTTGTCGTGCTGGCGCTTGCCGCGGGCCACGGCCAGCTCCACCTTGGCGCGCCCGCGCGCGTTGAAGTAGATGGCCAGTGGCACGAGCGTCGCGCCGCGGCGGTTCACCAGTCCGCCGAGACGCGTCGTTTCGCGCCCATGGAGCAGGAGCTTGCGCGGCCGTCGCGGCTCGTGGTTGAACCGGCTCGAGGCGGCGTACTCGGGTATGTGGGCATTGAGCAGGTAGAGCGCACCGTCGCGGACGGCGGCGTAGGCATCGGCGATGTTCGCGCGCCCCTCGCGCAGGCTCTTGACCTCGCTGCCGAGCAACACGATGCCGGCCTCGATACGCTCCTCGATCAGGTAGTCGTGCCACGCGCGCCGATTGACGCTGACCGGTTTACGCGCCGTAGCGTCGCTGCTCACGACCTCAGTTGAGCAGCCCCGCCGACTGCATGGCGGCCTTCACCCGCTGCTTGGTGTTCTCGCCGCACTCGACCAGCGGCAGCCGCACGCGTGGCTCGCACTTGCCTAAGAGGCTCGCCGCGTACTTGACCGGCGCGGGATTGGTCTCGAGGAAGAGTGCCGTGTGCAGCGGCAGCAGCCGGTCCTGATAGCGCAAGGCCGTCGCGTAGTCGCCCCCCAGGCATGCCCTCTGGAACTCGGCGCAGGCGCGCGGTGCGACGTTCGCGGTCACCGAGATGCAGCCATGACCGCCGTGTGCGTTGAGCGCCAAGGCGGTGGCGTCCTCGCCGGAAAGCTGACAGAAGTCGGCGCCGAGCATCAGCCGCGTCGTCGAGACGCGGGCGATGTTGCTGGTGGCGTCCTTGACCCCGACGACGTTGGGCAGCTTGGCAAGCCGCGCCATCGTTTCGACCGACATGTCCACCACGCTGCGCGGCGGGATGTTGTAGATGATGATCGGCAGATCGACCGCGTCGTGGATCGCCTTGAAGTGCTGGTAGAGCCCTTCCTGCGTCGGCTTGTTGTAGTAGGGCGTCACGTGCAATGCGGCATCGGCACCGGACGCCTTAGCGTGACGGGTCAGCTCGATCGCCTCCTCGGTGCTGTTGGAGCCGGCGCCCGCGATCACCGGAACCCGGCCAGCTACCGCCTCGATGCACAGCTCCACCACCCGCCGGTGCTCATCGTGCGAGAGCGTCGGCGATTCGCCGGTGGTGCCGCACGGCACGACCCCATTGGTACCCTCGTCGATCTGCCAGGCAATGAGCGACTGGTAGGCCCTCTCATCGACGCCGCCATTGCGAAACGGCGTGATCAGGGCGGTGATCGACCCTTTGAACATGAGCTCCCCGGGGCGGGTGTGGTTGACCGGCTGGCACGATAGCGGCTGAGCTGCGCCCCCGCAAGCCACGCCGCCCAAGCCGCTTGTTGTTAACCATGCACGCATCATAATGGGGAGGGACCGCCCGATCGAACCCCCGGCAAACTGGGAGATCATGATCCGACGCGCGCTGAGGCTGGTGCTGGCGCTGATGCTCTGCGGGGCGGCCGTCGCCGCACTCGGCCGCGGCGGCGCGGCCGGCGTGCTGTCGCGCGCGGATCAACTGACCGCGCAGCACGCAGTCGCCGCCGCCGAACGCGGCCGCTGGGCCGAGGCCGAGCGCACCGCCAAGCGGGCGACGCACCCTCTCGTGCTCAAACTGGTGCGGTGGCTGCGCTATCAGGAGGGGGGCGGCGCCGACTTCGCCGACATCGCCCGATTCCTCGACGACAACGCCGGCTGGCCCGAGCGCGGCCGCATCCGAGTGACGGCGGAGACCTCCCTACCCTCGGCCGATCCCGTGGCGGTGCTGATCTGGCTCGATCAATACCCTCCCCTGACCGCCAAGGGCATGACCGCCCATGCCGACGCGCTGTTCGCACTGGGCCGCGTGGCCGAGGCGCTGGCGGCAGTGCGGCGCGCGTGGCGGGAAGCCGATTTCACGACCGGCGAGGAACGCGACTTCTACCGGCGCTATCGCCGGGTCCTGACCCCTGCCGATCATTGGGCGCGCGTCGATCGCCTGCTGTGGGAGCAGAAGACGGACGTAGCGCGCCGCGCGATCTCGCATCTCGACGAGGGTCGCCGCCGGCTCGCCGAAGCGCGCCTTGCGCTCGTCAAGGCCGAGGGCGGCGTCGACCGCGCCATCGACCGGGTCCCAGCGGCGCTGGCCGATGACCCGGGGCTCCTCTACGAGCGGGTGCGCTGGCGTCGCATCAAGGAGCAGCACGATGAAGTGCGCGCCATTCTGCTCATACAGCAAGGCCCCCTGGTGCACCCGGAGAAGTGGTGGGTGGAGCGGCGCTACGCCGTGCGCGAGGCGCTGGCCGAGGGCGCTGTCAGCGACGCCTATCGGCTCGCCAGCGACCACGGCCAGACCGATCCCGCCAACATCGCCGATGCGGAATGGCTCTCCGGCTGGATCGCGCTGCGCTTCCTCGACGATGCGCGCACGGCCTGCCGCCACTTCCATCTCCAGCACGCGGCGGTGAAGACCCCGGTCAGCGTGTCGCGCGCCAGCTATTGGCTCGGAGCGTGCTCGCGCGCGCTCGGCGATGAGGACGGAGCGGCGCATTGGTTTTCCGAAGCGGCAGCGCGTCCGACCACGTTCTACGGCCAGCTCGCCCATCTCGAGCTGACAGGACCCAGCGGCTTTGCCCTGCCGGTCGACGGCCGGCCCTCGGCCAAAGCGCGTGCAGCGTTTGAGAAAAGCGAGCCGGTTCAGATCATTCGCATTCTGGCGGCGATCGGCGAGCGGGCGCGAGTCCGCCCATTCATTCTCAATCTGGTCGAGGCGGCGGTCAGCAACGACGAGCACACCCTCATCGCCGCCCTGGCCGAGGAGCTCGAGTCGCCTGAGCTCGCCGTGGCCGTCGCGAAGCAGTCCGCGCGCGACCACGTCTGGGTGATCGCACCGAGCTACCCGCAGATCAAGCTGCCGCGCGATCTCGAGATCGAACCGGCCCTGGTGCTATCGGTGGCCCGCCAGGAGAGCGAGTTCAACGCCGCCGCGGTGAGCCCGGCCGGGGCCCGCGGCCTGATGCAGCTCATGCCGGCGACGGCGGAGCGGGTCGCCAAGTGGCTGCGGGTGCCCTACAGCCTGGGCAAGCTCACGCGCGATCCGCAGTACAACGTGCGCCTCGGCTCGCGCTTCCTCCGCGACCTGATCGAGGAGAACGGCGGCTCCTACGTGCTGGCCATCGCCGCTTACAACGCCGGCGGCAGCCGAGTGAAGGAGTGGATTGCCAACTGGGGCGACCCGCGCAACGGCGACATCGACCCGATCGATTGGATCGAGCTCATCCCGTTCTCCGAGACCCGCAACTATGTGCAGCGGGTGCTCGAATCGGTGCAGGTCTATCGCGCCCGATTGTCCAACGGCGAGACCCGGCTCGGCCTAGCCGAGGATCTCGCCCGCGGCCGCAAGGGCTGAGGTGCGCGTCACGTTTTCGCCGCAGCGCTGGCTCCGCTAGCCTCGGCCGGTGGCAGCACCCCACCCAGCGCTCGGTGACGTCGCGGCCTACGTCTTCGATGCCTATGGCACGCTGTTCGACGTCGCCGCCGGAGTGCGCGCGTGCGCCGCGGAGATCGGGCCGCAGGCGCTTGAGCTCGCCGAGCTCTGGGGCCTGAAGCAGCTTCAATACACCTGGCTCCGCACCCTGATGGGAAGCCACGCCGACTTCTGGCAGGTGACCGGCGAGGCGCTCGACTATTCACTGGCGGTGCTGCGGTTGACGCAGACGGCGCCGCGCGAGCGGCTCATGGCGCTCTATCGCGCGCTCGCGCCCTACCCAGAAGTGCCGGGCGTGCTGGCCCGGCTGCGGACCGCGCACATACCCCTCGCGATCCTTTCCAACGGCGCGCCGGAGATGCTGCGGACGGCAGCGGCGAGCGCCGGCATCGCGGCCCAGATCGACGCCGTCCTCTCTGTCGAGGCGGTCGGCGTATACAAGACCCATCCCGCGGTCTATCGGCTCGGACCCGAGCGTTTCGGTGTTCCCGCCGCGCGGCTCGCCTTCTTCTCGGCCAACGGCTGGGACGCCGCTGCCGCCGCGGCGTTCGGATACCAGGCGGTGTGGATCAACCGCCGCGGGCAGCCGGCCGAGGTGTTGCCGGGCCAGCCCGTCGCAACGATCGCGACGCTGGCGGAGGCGCCGGCGCTCTTCGGCCTGGAGTGATGTTCCGCGAGCATACCTTCAGCGCCCAGGACGGCCTGACGCTCTACTACCGCGACTACGGTGATAGCGCGGCTCAGCGGACGCCGCTGATGTGCCTGCCTGGACTGACGCGCAACAGCAAGGACTTCCACGCCCTCGCGCTGCGCCATGCCATGAGCCGGCGCGTGGTATGCCCCGACTACCGCGGCCGCGGCCGCTCGGGCTACGATCCCGACTACCGCAACTACCGCGCGGAGACCCATCTCAGCGACCTCCTGCACCTACTGACCGTCGCCGGCCTGGCACACGTCGTGGTGATCGGGACCTCGGCTGGAGGCCTGCTCGCGATGGGGCTGGCCCTGGCGCGGCCGAGCGCCCTCACGGCGGTCGTCCTCAACGACATCGGCCCCGGCATCGCGGCGGGTGGCCGAGCCCGCATCCTCGAGTACGTCGGCCGGCCGGTGCAGCCGGCGGACTGGGTCGCGGCCGCCGCGTGGTGCCGGGCGCAGTGGGAGGCGGCGCATCGCGACTTCACGGACGATGACTGGATGAACGTCGCGCACCAGACCTTCGTCGATGACGGAGGACGGCTGCGGCTCGACTACGACCTCGCGCTCGCCCGGGCGCTCAAGCGGTCCGGCCCGCCGCGCGACACCTGGAACTGGTTCGCGGCGCTGCGTAATATCCCGGTGCTGGCGATCTGCGGCGCCGACTCCGATGTGCTGAGCGCGGACACCTTCGAGCGCATGGTCGCGCTCAAGCCCGACCTTCGCCGCGTCACGGTCCCCGGTCGTGGCCACGCGCCCGATCTCTCCGAGCCCGCCTGTGTGGAGGCCCTCGATGACTTCCTCTCACGCCTCTGACGTGCCCCCCGCCCCCGCCCCCGCGCCCTCGGCCGCCGAATGCCGCGCCGCCGCCGGGCGGCTCGCGGGCGTGGCGGTACGCACCCCCCTGCTCGAGGCGCCGTTGCTCAACGAGCAGGTCGGCGGCCGGGTGCTGGTCAAGGCCGAGGTGCTGCAGCGCACCGGCTCGTTCAAGTTCCGCGGCGCCTACAACCGCATCGGCCGCCTCAGTCCGGAAGCGCGCGCTGGTGGCGTGGTGGCATTCTCCTCGGGCAACCACGCCCAGGGCGTCGCGCTGGCGGCCCGCCTCCTCGGCGTGCCGGCGGTCATCGTCATGCCCAACGACGCGCCGGCGGTGAAGATCGCCAACACAAGGCGCTACGGCGCCGAGGTGGTGCTCATCGAGCGTGACGACGAGCTGCGCGAGCGGGTGGCGCGGGAACTCACAGCCGAGCGCGGCGCGACGCTGGTCAAGCCGTTCGACGACCCTCTGGTCATCGCCGGCCAGGGCACCGTCGGGCTCGAGATCGTCGCTCAGGCCGAAGAGGCGGGCATCCGCCCCGATGCCGTGCTTGTGCCGTGCGGCGGCGGCGGGCTCGTCTCCGGCACCGCGATCGCGCTTACCGAGCACTGGCCCGATGTCGCCATTCACGCGGTCGAGCCCGAGGGGTTCGATGACACCCGGCGCTCGCTCGCCAGCGGTCGGCGCGAGCGCAACCCCCGCGAGACCGGCAGCACGTGCGACGCGTTGTTGTCGCCGACGCCGGGCGAGGTGACGTTCGCCATCAACCGCCGCCTCCTCGCCGGCGGACTGGCGGTGAGCGATTCGGAGGTGGCGCACGCCATGGCTGTGGCTTTCGACACGCTGCGGCTGGTCATCGAGCCGGGCGGTGCGGTGGCGCTGGCTGCGGTTCTGTCGGCCAAGTTCGACGCGCGCCGCAAGACAGTCGTGGTGGTGGCATCGGGCGGCAACGTCGATCCCGCCCTGTTCGCCGAGGTGTTGCAGAACCGTCGCTGATCCGATCCCGGCTCAGTCGCCGGTCGCGCGCGCGCGCGGGGCGTAGACGTCGGCGGCAGCAAGCTCGCCGAAGAAGCGCACGGCCTCGACCAGGTCGCAGCCACCGAGGCCTTGCGCCCGCATCATCTGATAGAGCTGCACCGCGAGCGCGTTGAGCGGCAGCGGCACCTTGAGTTCTTGCGCCAGCTCGCCCGCCAGCCGGTGATCCTTGTACTGCAAATCCACCGAGAAGCCGGGCGCGAAGTCGCGGCGCCTGAGCCGCGGGGCGAAGTAGTCGGTGAGCCAGAAGCTCTTGGCGTCGGTACCGTCGAACACCTCGAGCAGCGTCTCGGGCTTGATGCCGGCGGCGGCGGCGAGCACGAAGGCCTCGGTCGCGACCAAGTTGTGCAGCCCGGCCATCAGGTTGCTGATGAGCTTGACGGTGGCGCCCGCCCCGGCCGGGCCGAGGTGGAAGAAGCGCTTGCCGAGATGCGCCATGACCGGGCGGGCACGCTCGAGCGCTTCCGCCTCGCCGCCGATCATGAACGAGATGTTGGCCGCCCGCGCCCCCTCGGTGCCGGCGCCACCCGGCTCGCCGCCGCTCACCGGCGCCTCAAGGTAGGCCACCCCGTGCATCTTGGCGGCGGCGTGAAACCGCCGGCAGCTCGCGGGGTCGATCGTCGAGAGATCGACCACCACCGCCCCCGCAGCCGCACCCGCCAGCACGCCGTCGGCGCCGAGCAGCGCCGCCTCGACCGCCTCGGGCGTCGACAGCGCGAGCAGCACGATGTCGCTGGTCTCGGCCGCGGCTCGGACCGAGGCGGCTGCTTCGGCGCCCTGCACGACGGCAGCACCGACGCGCTCCGTCATCACATCGAACACGCGCAGCCGGCCGACCTTGCCGATCAGGTGTCCGGCATAGATCGATCCGATCGCGCCGAGGCCGATCAGGGCGACTCGCTCGCCAGCCACGTCAGGATCCGCTCCCCGCCTCGGATGGTCGCTCGACGGTCGTGACCGGAGGAGCCGCGAGGCGGATATGCAGCTCCCGCAGGTGTTTCGCGGACACCTCCGCCGGCGCCCCGAGCAGCAGGTCCTCAGCGCGCTGGTTCATCGGAAACGCGACCACCTCGCGGATGCTGCGCTCCTCGGCCAGCAACATGACCATCCGGTCGATACCCGGCGCGATGCCGCCGTGGGGCGGCGCGCCATAGCTGAAGGCACGCAGCATGCCGCCGAACTTCCCCTCCACCTCGGCCTGGGAATAACCGGCGATCGCGAATGCCTTGTACATGATGTCGGGGCGATGATTGCGGATCGCGCCGGAGCTGAGCTCCACCCCGTTACACACGATGTCGTACTGATAGCCCAGTACCTCGAGTGGCGCCAAGGTCTCGAGCGCCTCTAGCCCGCCCTGCGGCATCGAGAACGGGTTGTGGCTGAACTGGATCTTCTTCTCGACCTCGTCCCACTCGTACATCGGGTAATCGATGATCCAGCAGAAGCGAAAGCCGCTCCTCTCGCTTAGGCCGAGCTCCTCGCCGATACGGAGCCGCGCCTGGCCGGCCAGCGGCGCCGCGCGCTCGGCCTTGTCGCAGGCGAAGAACAGCGCATCGCCCTCGCCCACCCCGGCCGCGGTGCGGAGCATCGCTAGGCGATCCTCGGACAAGTTCTTGGCGATCGGACCGCGCGCCCCATCGACGGCGAAGATGACGTAGCCGAGCCCGGCGTAACCCTCGCTGCGTGCCCAGTCGTTGAGCTTGTCGTAGAAGCTGCGCGGGCGTGCCGCCGCGCCCGGCGCGGGGATCGCGCGCACCACGGCGCCGCCCTCGATCGAGCGCGCGAACAGACCAAAGCCCGAGCCCCGGAACGCCTCGCTCACGTCGCTGATGACCAGCGGGTTGCGCAGGTCGGGCT
>VGEJ01000073.1 GCA_016869335.1 Alphaproteobacteria bacterium
GGCCCCGAGCACGAGCCCAGCGCGCCGCACCGGCCCGCTCGTACCGCCGCCGTCCGACCCCGCCGTCGCGGGCGGTTTGCTTGACGGGGCAGGGTGCGGAGCGTAGTGTCCGCGCGCCGCTCAACGGTCCGAGTTGTGGTTGCGGCCCGCTCCGGCGTGGCTCCGCCAGTCCGCGAGGTTCGCGCAGTGGCGCCGCCGTGCATTGGCTCTAGGGATACGCGTTCAGGTTCATGTTCGACACTCTAACCGAGCAGCTCGGCAAGGTCTTCGATCGCCTGCGCAAGCGCGGCGCGCTGAGCGAGGCCGACGTCGGCGAGGCCCTGCGCGAGGTGCGGGTGGCGCTGCTCGAGGCCGATGTCGCGCTGCCGGTGGTCAAGTCGTTCATCGACACGGTGCGCGCCAAGGCGGTGGGTGCCGAGGTGTTGCGCTCGGTAACACCGGCGCAGATGGTCATCAAGGTCGTCCACGACCAGCTCATCGCGATGCTGGGCGGCACCTCGGTCGAGTTCGAGATCGCCGCCGCGCCGCCGGCGCCGCTGCTGCTGGTCGGGCTGCAGGGCTCGGGCAAGACCACCACGGCGGCCAAGATCGCGATCCGCCTGCGCGACCGCGCCAAGCAGCGGGCCCTGCTCGCCTCCCTCGACACCCGGCGGCCGGCGGCCCAGGAGCAACTGCGCGTGCTCGGCGAGCAGGCGGGGGTCGCGACCCTGCCCATCGTTGCCGGCCAGATGCCGGTCGAGATCGCGCGGCGCGCGATGGCGGCGGCCCGCCTCCAGGGGTTCGACGTAGTCATCCTCGACACCGCCGGACGGCTGCACGTCGATGAGGCGCTGATGGCCGAGGCGGCGGCGGTGCGCGATGCGGTCAACCCAGTGGAAACACTGCTGGTCGCGGACGCGCTGACCGGTCAGGACGCGGTCAATTTGGCGCAGCGCTTCAGCGCGCATATCGGCCTGACCGGCGTTGTGCTCACGCGCATCGACGGCGATGCCCGGGGCGGGGCGGCGCTCTCGATCCGCGCCGTCGCCGGCTGCCCGATCAAGCTCATCGGCACCGGCGAGAAACTCGATGCGCTCGAGGGCTTCCACCCCGACCGCATCGCCTCGCGTATCCTCGGCATGGGCGACGTGGTGAGCCTGGTCGAGCGGGCGCAGGAGACGATCGCCGCCGAGGACGCCGAGCGGCTGGAGGCGAAGCTGCTCAAGGGTCAGTTCGACCTCGCCGACCTCGGCGAGCAGCTTCGCCAGATGCGCCGCATGGGCGGGATGCAGGGTCTGATGGCGCTGCTGCCGGGCGTGGGCAAGGTAAAGCGACAGCTCGGCGCCGCCGGCATCGACGACCGCATGCTGGCGCGCCAGGTGGCGATGATCCAGTCGATGACGCCCATGGAGCGGCGCAATGCCCGGCTGATTGGCGGCTCGCGCAAGCGCCGCATCGCGGCCGGCTCCGGCACCTCGGTCCAGGAGGTCAACCGCCTGCTCAAACAGTACAAGCAGATGTCCGAGATGGTGCGCAAGGTCGGGAAGCTCGGCAAGCAGGGGCTGCTGCGGGCGGGCCTCGGGCAGATGCCGAGTTTCCCAGGGTACCCCGGCCGCCCGCGCTGAACGGCTCATCGTCACGCACACGGAGGCGACGCACGCATGTCTCTCAAGATCCGGTTGGCCCGCGCCGGGGCGAAGAAGCGCCCCTATTTCCGCATCGTCATCGCTGACACGCGGAGCCCACGCGATGGCCGGTTCATCGAGCGCGTTGGCACCTACAACCCGCTCTTGCGACGCGACGATCCGCAGCGCGTGCGGCTGATCCCGGAGCGCATCCAGTACTGGCTCTCCAATGGCGCGACCCCGAGCGATCGCGTCGCGCGCTTTCTCGGCGCCGCTTCGCTGATCCCGCCGCCGGCGCCCCGCAACAACCCGCAGAAGGCGCAACCCAAGGCGAAGGCACAGGAGCGGCGCAAGGCCGCTGAGGGGGCGGCGCCCGCGGCGGCCCCGGCCGAGGGCCAGGCGTGACGCACGGGGTCGGCCGATGCGGCGCATGATCGGGCGGAGCGAGGAGCGAATCCTCATGGGCGTCGTGCTCGGCCCGCACGGCGTTCAGGGCGATGTGCGCATCAAGAGCTTTACGCAAGCCGCCGAAGACATCGGCGCCTATGGTCCGGTCGAGGACGCAACCGGCGCGCGTCAGTTCACCCTCAGCGTGCGCGGCGCCAGCCGCGGCACGGTCATCGCGCGGATCGCGGGCGTCGCCGACCGCGGCGCGGCCGAGGCGCTGCACGGGCTCAAGCTCTATCTGCCGCGGGCACGCCTCGACCCATTGAACGATGACGAGTTCTATCACGCCGACCTGATCGGACTGTCGGCGACGCTGCCGAGCGGCGCGTTGCTCGGCCGGGTGATCGCGGTGCATGACTTCGGCGCCGGGCCGATGCTGGAGATTGCGATCGCCGGCCGCGATTCCATTCTTGTGCCATTCAACCGCATCGAGGTACCGCGGGTCGATCTCGAGGCCGGTTGCGTCATCGTCGAGCCGGCGGCCGAGCTGCCGGCGACCGAGCTGGAGGCGGAGGACGCGGCGTGAGTGCGCCATGGACCGCCCGCGTCCTGACCCTGTTCCCAGAGATGTTCCCGGGGCCACTCGGCGGCTCGGTTTCAGGGCGGGCGCTGGCGAGCGGCCTGTGGCGGCTGGTGGTGATCAACATCCGCGATTTCGCCACCGACCGGCACGGTACGGTCGATGACGCGCCGTTCGGCGGCGGTCCCGGCATGGTGCTGCGGCCCGACGTGCTGGCGGCGGCGATCGCGGGCGCCCCACGCTTGCCGGGCGCGCCGCTGATCTGTCTCAGCCCGCGCGGCCGGCGCCTCGAACAGGCCCGTGTCCGGGCGCTGGCGCGGGGCCCGGGCGTCACCCTGATCTGCGGCCACTACGAGGGTATCGACCAGCGCGTCATCGAGGCAACCGCAGCCGAGGAGATCAGCCTTGGCGATTTCGTCCTGTCCGGCGGCGAGAGCGCGGCCATAGTGCTGCTCGATGCGGCGGTGCGGCTAATGCCCGGCGTCGTCGGCGATCGGGCGAGCCTGACCGAAGAGAGCTTCGACGGCGGGCTTCTCGAGTATCCGCACTACACCCGGCCCCAGGTGTGGGACGGCCGGGCGGTGCCCGAAGTCCTGGTCTCCGGCAATCACGCGGCGATCGCGGCGTGGCGCCATTCGGAGGCCGAGCGCGCGACGCGCGAGCGGCGCCCCGACCTGTGGTCGCACTACATCAGCCAGCAGCACCGAGGGTGACGTCATGGACACGATCGAGCAGCTCGAGAGGGAGCAGATCGCCAAGCTCACGGCCGAGCGGCCGGTCCCGGACTTCGCGCCCGGCGACACGGTGCGGGTGATGGTGAAGGTCGTCGAAGGTACGCGCGAGCGGCTGCAGGCCTACGAGGGGGTTTGCATCGCCCGGCGCAACCGCGGGCTCGGCTCGTCGTTCACGGTGCGCAAGATCTCCTATGGCGAGGGGGTCGAGCGCATCTTTCCGCTCTATTCGCCGCAAGTGGCCGGCATCGAGGTCGTACGCCGGGGCGACGTGCGGCGGGCCAAGCTCTATTACCTACGGGGCCGCACCGGCAAGAGCGCCCGCATCACCGAGCGCGTCGAGCGCGGTCGGGGCGAGCCGGAGGGTGCCAAGCCGGCGGGCGAGGGCGAGGGCGGCGCCGACTCCTGAGGCGGCGAGAGGTCAAGCGATGGCACTACCCCGCACGCTGTTCGACAAGATCTGGGACAGCCACGTCGTCGATGCCCAGCCCGACGGCACGGTCCTCCTCTACATCGATCGCCACCTCGTGCACGAGGTGACGAGCCCGCAGGCGTTCGAGGGGCTCCGGGTGGCCGGCCGCACGGTGCGTCGGCCGAACGCGACGCTCGCGGTGGCGGACCACAACGTACCGACCACCGACCGGCGTAACGGCATCACCGAGGAGGAGTCGCGCATCCAGGTCGAGACGCTGGAAGCGAACTGCCGCGATTTCGGCCTGACGTATTTCTCGATGAACGACGTCCGCCAGGGCATCGTCCACGTCATCGGGCCGGAGCAGGGCCTGACCCAGCCCGGTATCACCCTCGTGTGCGGTGACAGCCATACCGCGACGCACGGCGCGTTCGGGGCGCTCGCGTTCGGCATCGGCACCTCTGAGGTCGAGCACGTCCTGGCCACCCAGACCCTCCTGCAGAAGCGACCGAAGAACATGCGGGTGACGGTCGAGGGCGCGCTCGGGCCGGGTGTCGGCGCCAAGGACCTGATCCTCGGCATCATCGGCCGGATCGGCACGGCCGGCGGCACCGGTCACGTGATCGAGTACGCCGGCGCCGCGATCCGCGGGCTCAGCATGGAAGGCCGCATGACGGTCTGCAACATGTCGATCGAGGCTGGCGCCCGCGCCGGCCTGGTCGCGCCCGATGAGACCACTTTCGCCTACCTGCGCGGGCGGCCCATGGTGCCGCAGGGCGCGGGCTTCGAGCGGGCGCTGGCGTACTGGCGGAGCTTTGCCTCCGACCCAGGCGCCCGGTACGACACCGAGGTGGCGATCGCCGCCGCCGCCATCGCGCCGCTCGTCACCTGGGGTACCAGCCCGCAGGACGTCGTGCCGATCGATGGCCGGGTGCCCGACCCGGCCGACGCTTCCGATCCGCAACGCCGCACGGCGATCGAAAGCGCGCTCGACTACATGGGACTGAAGCCGGGAACGCCGATGCGCGCGATCGCGGTCGACAAGGTGTTCATCGGCTCCTGCACCAATGGGCGGATGGAAGACCTGCGGGCCGCCGCCGCCGTGGCGCGCGGCCGCCACGTGGCGCCGCACGTGATGGCTCTCGTGGTGCCGGGCTCCGGCCTCGTCAAGCGGCAGGCCGAGGCCGAGGGCCTCGACCGCATCTTCATCGCCGCCGGCTTCGAGTGGCGCGAGCCCGGGTGCTCGATGTGCCTGGCGATGAACGCCGATCGGCTGGGGCCGGGCGAGCGCTGCGCCGCGACCTCGAACCGCAACTTCCGCGGCCGCCAGGGTCCGGGCGGGCGCACCCACCTGCTCAGCCCGGCAATGGCGGCGGCGGCCGCGGTGACGGGGCACCTGACCGACGTGCGCGAGCTCCTGTAGCGCCGTGGAACGCTTTGCCGTCCTCAGCGGGATCGCGGCGCCGTACCCAGCCGCCAACGTCGACACCGATCAGATCATCCCGGCGCGGTTCCTCCGCACGATCAAGCGCAGCGGGCTTGGGGTGCATCTCTTCAACGAGCTGCGTTACGACCCGACCGGGCGGGAGCGGCCCGATTTCGTGCTCAATCGGCCGCCCTACCGCGGTGCCGTCATCCTGGTTGCAGGCGACAACTTCGGCTGCGGCTCGAGCCGCGAGCACGCGCCCTGGGCACTCCTCGACTTCGGCATCCGCTGCGTCATCAGCACAAGCTTCGCCGACATCTTCTTCAACAACTGCTTCAAGAACGGGCTCCTGCCGGCGGTCGTGCAGGCCGCGGCGCTGGTCGGCCTGATGGCCGCGGCGGAGCGCGGCGAGACGCTTACGGTCGATCTCGCCGCCCAGGAGATCCGCGCCCCGGCCGTGCCGGCGGTGGCCTTCACCATCGATGCGTTCCGCAAGCATTGTTTGATCAATGGCCTCGATGACATCGGCCTGACGCTCGAGAAGGCCGATAGGATCGCGGCCTTCGAAGGGCGCCAAAAGAGCGCGCTGCCTTGGCTCTATGGGTGAGCGACGATGACAACGCGCCGCATCCTGGTGCTGCCCGGCGATGGCATCGGCCCCGAAGTCATGCGCGAGGCACGGCGGGTGCTGGATTGGCTGCAGCGCCGCGGCATGGTCGACGTCGAGTGCGCGGAGGGCCTGGTCGGCGGCGCTTCCATCGATGCCCACGAGACGCCGTTGACCGATGAGGTACGCGAGCAGGCGCTTGCCGCCGATGCCATCCTGTTCGGCGCCGTCGGCGGTCCGAAGTGGGCCAGTATTGCCTTCGACCGGCGGCCGGAGCTGGGTATCCTCGGGCTGCGCAAGAGCCTCGATCTGTTCGCCAACCTGCGGCCGGCGATGGTGTTCGACGCGCTGACCGAAGCCTCGGCGCTGAAGCCCGAGCGCATCGCCCAGCTCGACCTCATGATGGTGCGCGAGCTGACCGGCGGCATCTATTTCGGCGAGCCGCGCGGCATCGAGACGCTCGCCGGCGGCGGGCGGCGGGCGGTCAACACGCAGAGCTACACGACCAACGAGATCGTGCGCGTCGCCCACCTCGCCTTCGAGCTGGCACGCAAGCGCCATGGTCGCGTGTGCTCGGTCGAGAAGGCCAACGTCATGGAAACCGGTGTGCTGTGGCGCGAGGAGGTGCAGGCGCTGCGCGACCGCACCTACCCCGACGTCACGCTGACGCACATGTATGCCGACAACTGCGCCATGCAGCTCGTGCGGGCTCCCACACAGTTCGATGTCATCCTGACCGACAACCTGTTCGGCGACATCCTCTCGGACCTCGCCGCGATGTTGACCGGATCGCTCGGCATGCTGCCCTCGGCCTCGCTCGGTGCGCCCGACGGCGCGGGGCGGCGCAAGGCGCTCTACGAGCCGATCCACGGCTCGGCGCCCGATATCGCCGGCAAGGGCAGCGCCAATCCGCTGGCCATGATCCTCAGCCTCGCCATGATGCTGCGCTACTCCTTCGACCTCGGCGCCGCCGCCGAGCTGATCGAGAAGGCGGTCGCCGCCGTGCTTGAATCCGGGCTGCGCACGGCCGACATCATGCAGCCGGGCAAGGCTCGGGTCTCGACCAGCGTAATGGGTGACGCCATCCTGCGCGCTCTCGAGCGGCCGGCTTCAGCGAAGGGATAGGACGCAATGGGATACAGGGTGGCGGTGGCGGGCGCGACCGGGGCGGTGGGCCACGAGATGCTCAACATCTTGGACGAGCGCCGCTTTCCGGCGGACGAGGTCGTGGCGCTCGCGTCCGAGAACTCGATCGGCAAGGAAGTGAGCTACGGCGAGCGTACGCTCAAGGTGCGCCGGCTCGATGATTTCGATTTCGCCGGCATCGACGTCGCGCTGTTCGCCACCTCGAGCGCGATCGCCCAGGTCCAGGTGCCGCGCGCCGCCGCCGCCGGCGCCGTCGTGATCGATAACTCGAGCCAGTTCCGCATGGACAAGGACGTGCCGCTCGTCGTGCCCGAGGTCAACGGCGGCGAGGTCGCGCGCTACGCCAAACGCAACATCATCGCCAATCCCAATTGCTCGACCGCTCAGATGGTGGTTGCGCTGAAGCCGTTGCACGACCACGCCACCATCAAGCGCGTGGTGGTGGCGACCTACCAATCGGTCTCGGGAGCCGGCCAGGCGGCGATGGACGAACTGTTTGACCAGACCAAGGCGATCTACCTCAACCAGCGGCTCGAGCCGAAGAACTTCACCAAGCAGATCGCATTCAACGTCATCCCCCACATCGACGCGTTCCTCGATTCCGGCGAGACGCGCGAGGAATGGAAGATGGCGGCCGAGACCAAGAAGATCCTCGACCCGAGCATCAAGGTCAGCGCGACCTGCGTGCGGGTGCCGGTGTTCGTCGGTCACTCGGAGGCGATGAACGTCGAGTTCCGCAACCCGATCACCGCGGCCGAGGCGCGCACGATCCTGCGCCAGGCGCCGGGGGTGATCGTGCTCGATGTGCGCGAGGACGGCGGCTACACGACGCCCCTCGACTGCGTCGGCGACTACGCCACGTTCGTCAGCCGCATCCGCGAGGACCGCACGGCGAAGCACGGGCTCGCGCTGTGGGTGGTGTCCGACAACCTGCGCAAGGGGGCGGCACTCAACGCCGTGCAGATCGCTGAGTCGCTGGTCAACCGCTACCTGCGGAAGGCGGCGTAGCCGCGTGGCCCCGCCCGAGCAACCATGACGGCGCTGCGTTTCCGCAAGATGCATGGCCTCGGCAACGACTTCGTCTTGTTCGATGCGCGCGCGCGCGCAATCGATCTGACACCGGCGCTGCGGCGCGCCATCGCGGAGCGGCGGCGCGGCGTGGGGTGCGATCAGATCATCACCATCGAGCGTTCACGGCGGGCTGATGCGCTCATGCGCGTGCACAACGCGGATGGCGACGAGGTGGAGGCATGCGGCAACGGGACGCGCTGCGTCGCCGATCTGCTGATGGCGGAGACGGGACGCGATCGAGTGGCGATCGAGACGGCGGCGGGCATCCTCGTGGCGGCAGCGGCCGGCGCGCACCGGGTTGCCGTCGACATGGGCCGGCCGCGGTTCGCGTGGGACGAGATCCCGCTCGCCCGGCCGATGGACACGCTCCATCTCGACCTCCAGGTCGGTCCGGTCGATGCGCCGGTTCTGGCCGATCCGGTAGCGGTCAACGTCGGTAACCCACACGCCGTGTTCTTCGTCTTCGACGTCGCCGCGATCGACCTCGCGCACTGGGGCCCAAAGCTCGAAACCGACCCGCTGTTCCCCGCCCGCGCCAACATCTCGATCGCCACCGTGCTGACACCCGAAGCGCTGCGGCTCAGAGTCTGGGAACGCGGCGTCGGCATTACCGAGGCCTGCGGCACGGCCGCCTGCGCCGCGCTGGTCGCTGCCTGCCGCCGCGGTCTCTGTGCGCGTAGCGCCGATGTCGTGCTCGACGGCGGGCCGCTCCGCATCGACTGGCGCGAGGACGAGCACGTCGTCATGACCGGCCCGGTCGCCGAGAGCTTCGCCGGGACGCTCGACCCCGAGACGCTCGCGGCCGCCGAGCCATCGGCGTGAGCACCGCGCCCGAGGTCGTGACCTTCGGCTGCCGGCTCAATGCCTTTGAGTCGGCGCTCATCGCCGAGCGCGCGGCCGCCGCGGGCCTTCGCGATGCGGTCATCGTCAACACCTGCGCCGTCACCGCCGAAGCGGAACGCCAAGCGCGCCAAGCGATCCGAAGGCTGCGCCGCGGACGCCCCGGCGCGCAGCTCATCGTCACCGGGTGCGCCGCCGAGCTCGATCCGGCGCGCTACGCCGCGATGCCGGAGGTCGATCGGGTGGTCGGCAACGGCGCCAAGCTCTTGACACGGAGCTATGGCGGAGCGGCTGACCCGACACCGCTTGTCAACGATCCGATCGCGATGCGCGAGACGGCCGCTCACCTGATAGCAGGCTTCGCCGGGCGCAGTCGCGCGTTCCTGCAGGTCCAGAATGGCTGCGACCACCGCTGCACGTTCTGCACCATTCCCTTCGCGCGCGGTCCGAACCGCAGCGTTCCGGTGACCGAGGTCATCGCCGCGGTACGCGATCTGGTCGCCGCGGGTTTTGCTGAGGTGGTCTTGACCGGCGTCGACATCGGCGACTATGGCAGGGACCTGCCCTCGGCACCGTCCCTCGGGACGCTGGCGGCGGCGATCCTCACGGCCGTGCCCGAACTGCCGCGCCTCAGGCTCTCCTCGCTCGACCCGGTCGAGGTCGATGGCACGCTCCTAGACTGCTTCGCCCACGAGCGGTTGATGCCGCACCTGCACCTCAGTTTGCAGGCGGGAGATGATCTGATACTGAAGCGCATGAAGCGGCGGCACCGCCGGGCCGATGCCATCGCCGTGTGCGCCGAGCTCCGTCGCCGCCGTCCCGACATCGTGTTCGGCGCTGACCTGATCGCGGGCTTCCCTACGGAAACCGAGGCGATGTTCGCCAATACCCTCGCGCTGATCGCCGAGTGCGACCTCACCCACGTTCACGTATTCCCCTATTCGGAACGACCCGGCACCCCAGCGGCGCGCATGCCCGCGCTGCCGCTGCCGGTGCGGCGCGAGCGGGCGCGCCG
>VGEJ01000074.1 GCA_016869335.1 Alphaproteobacteria bacterium
CCTGCGGCAAGGGCCTCGTCCAAGTGATCGAGGCTACCGGCGCCGCCCTCGACCACGAGCGGGACGTCGACCAGGCTGCGCACGCGGCGCAGGAGCGCGATATCCATTCCGTTGCGCCGCCCCTCGCGCTCGACCCGCATCAACCGAAGCTCACCGGCGCCCCGCGCCACCACTTCCCGCACCCACGCCTCGAGGCCGCGCTCGGCACGGATCGTAGCCGTTCGGTGGTCCCAGAGCGCCCAGCCATCGCCGGCGCCCACGACGTCGATTCCGACCATGATGGCCTGGCGTCCGAAACGCTGCGCCAGCTCGGCGATGAGGTCCGGATTGTCCAGCGCCGTTGTCGTCAGGCAGAGCTTGTCCGCGCCCGCGGCCATACAGGCGCGCGCATCGGCGAGCGAACGGACCGCTCCACCAACCGTCAGCGGCATGAAGCACTCGCGCGCGACAACGGCAATGTGCGCCACGTCCGGGCCGCGAGCCTCGCGCGCTGCGTCGATATCGAGGAGCAGGAGTTCGTCCGCCCCCTGGGCGTTGTGGATGCGAGCGGTGGTCACCGGGTTGCCGGCATCGCGATGGTCGGCGAACGCGACGCCCTTGACCAGGCGGTCACGCCGCAGGAGGAGGCTGGGGATGAGGCGCCGACACAGCACTCAGGGCGCCCAGTGAAGGAAGGCCTCGAGGAGCCGTCGGCCGTTCGTCTGGCTCTTCTCGGGATGGAACTGGGTACCCGCGACGTTGCCGCGCAAGACGGCGGCCGCCACCGTCGTGCCGCCGAAGGGGGTGTCGGCGATGACGGCGTCGCCTGCGCCGGTCAGCGCATAGGAATGGCAGAAATAGTAGTGGCGCGTGCCGCCAGATGGGCCGAAGAACGCGGCATACTGCCGCACGGTCGCCGTGTTCCATCCCATGTGCGGCACGCGGGGCGCCGCGGCCCCCGCCGCCCCGGCGGTGAGCTCCCGGAGATCGAGGACGGCCCCCGGGATCCATCCCAGTCCGCGATGCTCGCCGAACTCGTGCAGCCGCTCGGCGAGAAGCTGCATGCCAAGGCAGATGCCGAGAAACGGTCGCCCGCGGCGCAAGGCCGCGTCAGCGAGCGCGTCCTCGAGGCCGCGCCGGCGCAGTTCGGCTAATGCGGTTCCTGCCGCGCCGACACCGGGGAGGATTAGGCGCTCGGCAGTCGCGACCTGCTCGGGAGTGACCGCCAGGAAGGGCTCGCCGCCGGCGGCCACGACCGCACCTTGGACGGAGGCGAGATTGCCTGCGCCGTACTCGACGATCGCAACCCGCACCGCTTACTCGACCCCGCGATCGCGCTCCCGCTCGCCGACGATGCGCGACCACTGGGCGAAGTCCTTGGGCGCCCAGTTGGCGGCCTCGATCTCCGCGGGATCGGGAAACGCATGCGGCGCCACGGTGTGCTGGCGGACGATATCGTAGAATTCCGCCTCCGACAGATCGAGATAGCGGAGGAAGAGGTCGAGCGAGGCTGGCCGCCTGCCGTCGTAGCGCTCGACCAGTTCGATGGCGCGCTCGCGCTCGAGGCGGCCATTGCGGATGTCGATGGCGGTAAGGTGGGTGGTGCGCCCGAAGCCCCGCTTCAGGTACTTGAGGTAATCGCGGATACCCTGCATGAAGCACTCGATCTTCTCATAGTCGTACTCGGGCGGAATCCCTTCGACCTCATCGCCCTGCCAGCCCAGCTCGCGTTTGATCGTTTCGACCTGACGCTTCACGTCCCAGGGGATGTAGCCGCCGAGGAGCACCGACCGCAGCCCCAGCTTGCGGAGCTCGGCCAGGGGCGGAAACGTGTACGGCTTGAGGTCGCGCGCCACGACCGGATAAGCGGACTTGGTGTCGTCCAGCATGCCGAGCATGTCCTCGGCGGTGATGCCGAGGTTGACGAAGCGGTTGAACCGCTCCTCGTCGACCTCCTCGACCTCGTCATAGCTGTAGAACGAGGCGTACTCGCCGGTCGGCTCGCCCCAGATCACGAGCGGCACCTGCCAGCGCAGCGCTTCCCACATCGGATAGGAGAAGATCCCGGTGTGGCAGTGCCAGCAGAAGTCGCCACGCCGCTTGAGCGACTCGAACATCAACTTGCGCACGACTTTCCAGTTGGGCGTGAACGTGACGCAGTCGGCACCCAGCGTGCGCAGCGTGCGCAGGTTGTTCTGGTTGAGGTTCGGCCGCATGAAACCGTGGTCGAAGCGGACCACCAGCGGCTTCAAGCGCTTCTGGGTCACCAGGTACCAGAGCGTGAAGGTCGAGTCCTTGCCGCCCGAGAACGGCACGATGCAGTCATAATCGTGGCGGCCGCGCAGCGGCTCGATCAGCGCATCGAACTCGCGCTCGCGCGCGGGCCAATCGATCTGGGTCTGCTTATACTCGATCTGCCGGCAGACCGAGCAGGTGCCGGACTCGTCAAACGCAAGCGACTCGGCGGTTTCCGGCATGACGCAGCGCATGCAGATCTTCATCACATCCTCATTTGAGCGCCGGGAACGGCAGCGGCGGACCCTCGGTCCTCCGGTGCGAGCGCGTCCGCGAGGCCGGCGACGACGCGCTCGACATCGTTCTCGCCCATCGCAGCGAACAACGGCAGGGTGAGCGCGTGCGCATAGAACGCTTCGGCCCCGGGCAGGTGCCGCTCACCATAGCGGCGCCGGTAATAGGGCTGCAGGTGGACCGGGATGTAGTGCACCTGGCAACCGATGCCGAGCGCGTTCAGGCGCCGCATCAAGGTACCGCGTGTCACACCGGCCGCAACGAAATCGATCAGGACGACGTAGAGGTGCCACGCGGGCGCAACGCCGGCGATGCGGCCGAGCGGGCGCACGAGCGGCGCAAGCGGTGCGAGCGCCCGATCGTAGCGCGCGGCGAGCCGGGCCCGGATGGCGATGAAGCGGTCGAGCTTCCGCAGTTGGCTGAGACCGAGCGCGCAATGGATGTCGGTGGCGCGGTAGTTGTAGCCGAGCTCAGGCATCTCGTAATACCAGGGATTCGCGGTACCGTCGTCGGCGAAGGCAAGTTCACGGTTCGCGAATGCGGCCGGCGCGCGCTCCATCCCGTGGGCGCGCAGCCGCTGCAAGCGGCCAAAGAGGGCTTCGTCGTTGGTGGTGATCACGCCGCCCTCGCCCATCGTCACGGTCTTGACCGGATGCCAGGAGAACACGGTCATGGCGCTGTGGGCGCAGGCACCGACGTGGTGGCGCCCTCCCGCGGCATCGGTGTACGTCGTGCCGATTGCGTGCGCGGCATCTTCGACGATAACCAGGCCGCGCGCCTCGGCGAGCGCCGCGAGGTCCGGCAGATCGGCGCATTGACCGGCGTAGTGGACCGCGAACAGCGCGCGCACCGCCGGGCGCTCGGCGAGCGCCGCCTCGACATCGGCGATCCGCATCAGGCCCGTGGCGGGATCGACATCGGCGAAAGCGACCTCGGCTCCGACATAACGCGCGGCGTTGGCGGTGGCGAGGAAAGTCAGGCTCGGAACGAGCGCGGTGTCGCGCAGGTCGAGGTCAAGCGCCAATGCGGCCAAGTGCAGGCCGGCCGTGCCGCTCGAACAGGCGACCGCAAACCGCGCGCCGACCCGGGCGGCTACGGCCTCTTCGAAGGCCCGCACCGTCGGTCCGGTGGTGAGCCAGTCGCCGCGCAGCACTGCGGCCACCGCCGCGATGTCATCAGCATCGAGCCACTGCCGCCCGTACGGCAGCAACCCCGTCATGCCGGCGCCGGCTCGCCGAGAAGGGCGCGCAGCCCGGCGTCGTCGAGCCATTCGGGGTTGGTATCGCTGGCGTAGCGAAATCCCTCCGGCACCTCGCGCACCGCCAGCCCGGCCGGCACAGCGCGACGATACGCCTTCGGATCGGGGATCATCGCGTAGCGATCGTCGAACTCCAGCGTGTTGCGGCTGTCCTCCTCGGTGATCATGACCTCGTGCAGCTTCTCGCCGTGGCGGATGCCGACGATGTGGTGCTCGAGATCCGGCGCCAAGCAGCGCGCGAGATCGATCACGCGCATGCTCGGTATCTTCGGAATGAAAATCTCGCCGCCCTGCATGCGCCGCAAACACGAGAGCACGAAGTCGACCCCCTGCGCGAGCGTGATCCAGAACCGCGTCATGCGCGCGTCGGTGATCGGCAGCCTGGTCGCGCCCTGGGCGACCAGCGAGCGGAAGAACGGGATGACGCTGCCGCGCGAGCCGAGGACGTTGCCGTAGCGAACCACGGCGAAGCGCGGCCCCTTGGCGCCGGCGACGTTGCGCGCAGCGACGAAGATCTTGTCGGCGGCGAGCTTGCTGGCGCCATAGAGGTTGGTCGGGTTCGCGGCCTTGTCCGATGACAGCGCGATGACGCACTTGACCCCGGCGTGGATCGCCGCCGTGACGACGTTCTCGGCACCGTGAACGTTGGTCTGGATGCACTCGAAGGGATTGTATTCGGCGGCCGGGATCTGTTTGAGGGCCGCCGCGTGGATCACGTAGTCGACCTCGCGGAACGCCATCTCCAGGCGGTCGCGGCTGCGCACGTCGCCGATGAAGAAGCGCATGCAGTCGAGGTCCCTCAGCACCGGGTCGTTCTGCATCTCGAATTGCTTGAGCTCATCGCGCGAGAACACGATCAGCTTGGCCGGCCGGTAGCGCTGGACGATCGTGCGAACGAACGCCTGACCGAACGAGCCCGTGCCGCCGGTGACGAGGATCGAGGTACCGCGCAGGAACTCGGGCTCGGGTTGCCCGGCGAACCGTGACGTGGGATCGGCGCGCCACATCGGGCTCACGCTCTGGTCGTTCACCTGGTGCTCGACAGTTGGGGAGTGGGGGGATCAGGGGCGCGATAAGCGCGCTGCCGCAGCCCGGGTGAAGGACCGACCCAGGCCCGCGCACCGTACACGAACCGCCCCTGGCACTCAAGTCGCGCTGGCCGCGGCGGCGAAATTCTGTCACGCTAGTTCGCGTCCGCTTGACGCGGCGATCGAGTCCTGTGAGGCCAGGGGACGATCGACCGCGCGGCATCACCTGCATTGGGAGGGGATCGTGGACGAGAGAGGACGAGACATCTTCCGGGCGACGATGGCGCGTGCGGCGCATCAGCGCCGCACCGCGCTCACGCGACGGCGCCTGTTGCAGGCGAGTTCGGCGGCAGCGATCGCCGCGATCGCGGCCGAGTTCACGCCGAAGACTGTACATGCCGATGTGTCGGGCGAAGTCGTGCACTTGACGGCGACCGGAAAGCGCTTCGATGGCGTCGTGCGCGCCCTCGCACCCTTGTTCGAGAAGGCCTACCCGAACGCCAAGTTGAAAGTGACCACGATTCCGACGAACGAGTTCCTGAACAAGGTCAACGTCTACATGCAGTCGAAGTCGGATGCTTTCGATTCGGTGACGCAGGACTACGGCCAGTTCGCCTCGCTTGCGTCGTTCGGGGCGATGGTCCCGCTCCAGCCGTACTTGGATCAGGATCCCCAGTGGTTCGCCGACTTCCGGGCGGACGTGCCGGAGGCGCTGCAGAACCTCTACCGGGTGCCGATCGCCACCACGACCGGAACGCTCTACGGGCTCGCGCACGACGCCAATTGCCAGATGACCTTCTACCGCAAAGACATCTTCGACAAGGCGGGCATCGCGGTGCCGCGGACTTGGCCGGAGGCGCTCGAAGCGGCCAAGGAGCTGCATTCCCCGGCGACCGAGCAATACGGCTACGTCGGCGCCATGCAGCGGAGCTACTGGGCCGGCTACCAGTTCTACGGCATCCTGCGCTCCTTCGGCGGCACTCTGGTAGACCGTGAGGAGCAGGGGCACTGGAATCCGACCGCCAACAGCGAGGAGGGCTATCTGGCCTTGAAGATGCTGGTCGATCTCCACAAGTACGCGCACCCCGTGTCCTCCAACGCGGGCGAAGATGAGGTCAATGCCGCCTTTGCCAACGGCAGCGCCGTCTACGGCCCGCTGACCTGGGGCACCGCGACCCTCAATGATCCGACCTTTACCGACTTCCATCAGGTGTTCCACGCCGACCTGCCGCCCAAGGGCGACAACGCCAAGGGCGACCATCGGGTCAGCACGGGCGGTTTCGGGGTGTTCGTGCCGACGTGGTCGAGGAACCAGGAGGCGGGCGTGGCCTTCGCCAAGTTCCTGGCCTCGGGTGACGCGCAGGATCCGGCGATCGGCGAGGCGGTGGTGGCGGCCGGCGGCCAGCCGGCGCGGCTCTCGATCCTCGAGCGGCACAAGAGCGAGAAGCTGTTCTTCGGCGGCTTGATGGCGAGCATGCCCTACGGCATTCCCAACAACCTGATGATCCCCGAAGCGTTCGCCATCGGTACGCAGAACGGGATCGAGGTCGCCGACACGGTCAACGGCCAGCAGAGCATCGAGGATGCGCTCAAGCGCATGGACGATAATCTCCGCAAGGTGCTGGGAGACGCCGGCTATTACGGCTGACCACCGCGGGCGCTGACGCGCCCCGAAAGGGTAGGGATGGGGTAACGTCAAGAGGTCTGTGTCAGCAGGAGGGGGGTGCTGAGGCCCTGGTTACGGTTTTCGTGGTTGAAGATGGCGAACAGAATGCGGTCCATTGCCGTTCGGTCTGAGAAGACGCCCATGGGTCGGGTTCGCCGACGCACTTCGCGGAAGCGGCGCTCGATGGCGTTCGTGGTCCTGACTTTGCGGCGCTCGGCCAGGGAATTGTAGCGCCAGCAGGTGAGCAGCGTGTCGGGGTCGTCACGAAGGCAGCGGACGGCTTTCGGGTAGTGGTTCCGCCAGCGCTCGGCGAAACGGCGGGCGGCGGTCCTGGCCTGCGGCTGGGTGCGGGCGTTCATGACCGCGTGGAAATCGGCCTTGACCGCGGGCTGGTCGGCCTTGCGGACCTTGTCGAGCACGTTGCGGATCTTGTGCTCCCAGCAGCGCTGGGCGGGCACGGCAGGATAGGCGGTGGGGAGCGCGGCGATGAGGCCGGCGCTGCCGTCGACACAGATCATCTCGAGATCCTCCCCGGTCAGCCCGCGGCGGCTGAGATCGCCGAGGAAGCGTTCCCATTCGGCCGCGCTCTCGCTCTGCGCCAAGCGGAAGTCGATGACCTCCTTCTTGCCGTCGGGCCGCAAGCCCAGCGCCACCAGCACCGGCCGGCGGATCGCGCCGGCGCCGGTGCGGCGCGCCATCACGACACCGTCGAGCTTCAGCACCCGGTAGCGCCGCCTGAGCGGCCGCGCATGGAAGGCGGCAACCACGGCATCGAGTTGCCGGGCAACCGTGCTGACCGTCGTCGGGCTGATCGGCCGCCCCAAGATCGGCAGCAACGCCGCGCCGACCTTGCGGGTCGATAATCCAAGCACAAAGCAGGCCAGGATCATACGGTCGACCGGCTCGGGACGCCGCGCAAAGGCGCGCAGCACCGCGGTCGGGGCAAACCGGCGTGTGCGCGGCACCGCCAGTTAGCTATCCCCCAGCTCGGTCAGCAGATGGCGCGGGTAGGAGCCGTTGCGCCGGTCGGCTTCGTCCCGCGCCGCCATCCGGTCGAGACGCTCATCAATCGCCTGATCCATCTGGCCACGCAGGATCGCGCCGATCGCGCCCCGACTCAGGATTAGGTAGCCCTCGCCCCACTCCAGTTCTTGCGCCTGCATACCCTTCACCAGCTCAAAAGCCCTCGGTAAGCTCCACATCGTCACAGCCTGTGGCATTGGGGTGCTCCATCTTGCGGACATCAGTCATCCGCGAAGTATCCCCTCTCACAGCCCTGACAGAAAACTTCCGTACATCACCGCGCGCTCGCTGCGCGTTGACGCGCCGCGGTCGCGGCGATATGCTAAAGTTGCTCTGTTGTCTAGGGGGGGTTAGAGATGTTCGTCCACGTCCGCGTGATCACGCCGATCACAACGCGTGGCTTTCGCAAGGCCAGCGATTTCGCGCCCCTATGCAGTCCCGATCTCACCGTGAGCATGACCGAGATCGATACGGGGCCGGCTTCGATCGAGTGCGACTACGACGAGATGCTCGCCGTGCCGGGAACGGTCGCCAAGATGATCGAGGCCGAGCGCGAGGGTGTCGATGCGCTGATCATCGACTGCATGGGCGACCCGGGGCTGAGGCCCGGGCGTGAAGTCGTCTCCATCCCGGTGATCGGGCCGATGCAGGCGGGGATGCACCTCGCGGCCATGCTCGGCCATTCGTTCAGCGTCGTGACCGTGCTGAAACGACTACGGCCGTTCATCGAGGATCAGGCCAGCCTCTACGGCTTGCCCGGCAAGCTCGCCTCGGTACGCGCCGTCGACATCCCGGTGCTCGAGCTCGAAGACGATCGCGACGGCGTCAAGCGCAAGCTGACCGAACAGGCCCTGCTGGCGGTGGAGGAGGATGGGGCGGATGCCATCATCTTCGGCTGCACCGGCATGCTGGGCTGCGCCGACGCGGTGCGCGAGGGACTGCTCGCCCGGGGCTACGACGCGCCGGTGATCGATCCGGTGCCGACGGCGGTGCGCCTCGCCCACGCGTTGGTGCGGAGCGGCCTGAGCCACAGCAAGGTGGCCTTCCCGGTGCCGCCGGCCAAGCCGGTGGTGGGCTATGCCATGCCGGCGCGGGTGGTGGCACGGCGCGCAGCCGAGTAGGCGGTGCGGGCGCAACGCGCAGGCCGCTAGGGCCGGCCAAGGGTAGTCGTGAGTGTGCTGACTGAGGGCGTAGCCACGCCGCGCCCGAGCGGACTGGGTGGCTCGCTCGCGGGGCGGGGCGCGCTGTTGTGGCTCGTCCTGCCGGCGTTCGCGTTCTTCCTCGTCTTCTTCGTTCTGCCAACGCTGTCGCTGTTCCTGATCTCGCTCGACAACGTCGTCGCCGGCGTCGTCGAGCCGCAGTTCGCGTTCACGTTCAAGAACTTCGCCCGCCTCCTCGACAAGGCGATCTACTACGAGGCGGCGCTGCGCTCGATCTACATGGCGGCGCTGGTTGCCCTGATCACGCTGATCCTCGGCTATCCCCTCGCCTACTTCATCGCCAAGACCGAGCATCCCGGGCGCAACACGTTCTATATGATCTTGGTCCTGTCGGCGATGCAGCTCGACATGGTCATCCGGCTCTACGGACTGATGGTGCTGATGGGCGACAACGGGCTCATCAACGGCACGCTGATCCGCTGGGGCGTGATCGATGAGCCCTGGCCGCTGATGTACAACTTCTTCGGCACGGTGGTCGGCTTGGCGCAGCTCACCTTGCCCTTCATGGTGCTCTCGCTGATCGGCATCATCCGGGCGATCCACCCCTCGCTCGAGGAGGCGGCGCGCAGCCTCGGCGCCAATCGCTGGTCGAGCTTCTGGCGTATCGTCTTCCCATTGAGCATGCCCGGCATTCTTGCCGGATCGCTCCTGGTGTTCGCGATCTCGATCAGCTCCTACGCGGTGCCGGCGTTGATGGGCGGCTGGAAGGTGTTGGTGATGCCGATCCACCTCTATCAGCAGGTCGCCGAGATGGGGAAATGGCAGTTCGGTGCGGCGATCGCGGTGGTGCTGTTCCTCACCAGCGTGGTCGCGGTCTACATCTACCAGCGCTATGCCCAGCGCACCTCGGGAGGGCTCGCCTGACCATGGTGGAACTGGCGGTGGCACGCGAGCGCGCGCGCCTCGGCAAGGGAGGGCCGGCAGAAGGCCGCTGGGAGGAGCCCGACGTCGCGCTGCCGTTCAAGATCGGCGCCTGGATCGCCTTCGTGGTGTTGCTCCTGCCGGTCGTGATCGTGGTACTCGCCGGGCTCAACTCGGGCGACATACTGACGTTT
>VGEJ01000075.1 GCA_016869335.1 Alphaproteobacteria bacterium
CCACGAACTCGCCCAGCGCCGCGATCGTCGCCAGCGGCGGCCCCGTGCTGCGGCCATGGCCGGGGAGATCGGGCGCCAGTACGTCATAGCCGTGATGCGCGAAGTAGCGGGCGGGCAGCGTCCACACGGTCGAGTCGAGGCCGGCGCCGTGGAGAAACACCAGCATCTCGCGGTCGCCGCCGTCGCCGCGGCCGATCGGACGGCCGCCGGTGGCGCAGAACACCGCCCGGCCGTCGACGGCGATCTCCATCCCCTCCCCTCAGGCCCGGTCGGCCGCGCGCAGCGCGCGGCTCAGGTCGGCGATGAGGTCCTCAGGATCTTCGAGCCCGACCGACAGGCGGACCAGGTCCTCGCCGATCCCGGCCGCCGCCAGCGCCGCGGCATCCATCTGCTGATGGGTCGTCGAGGCCGGGTGGATGACCAGCGATTTGGCGTCGCCGACGTTGGCGAGGTGGGAGAACAGCTCGAGCGCCTCGATGAACCGCACCGCGGCGGCGCGCCCGCCGCGGACGCCGAAACTCAGAATCGCGCCCGCGCCGCGGGGCAACAGACGCTGGGCCAGCGCGTGATCGGGGTGCGCGGGCCGTTCGGGGTGGCTGATCCAGGCCACGGCCGGATGCTCGGCCAGGAACGTGCTCACGGCCCGCGTGTTGGTGACGTGGCGCGCCATGCGCAGCGGCAATGTCTCGATGCCTTGCAGGATGTGAAAGGCGGTAGTCGGACTCATGCAGGCGCCGAAGTCGCGCAGCCCCTCGGCCCGCGCCCGCATCAGGAACGCAAGCGGCCCGAAGGTCTCGGCAAAGTCGAGGCCGTGGTAGCCGGCATAGGGCTCGGTGAGCGTCGGGAACTTGCCCGACCGCTCCCAATCGAACCTGCCACCGTCGATCAGGGCGCCCGCGATCGCCACACCGTGCCCGCCGAGGAACTTGGTCGCCGAGTGCATGACGAGGTCGGCCCCGTGCTCGATCGGCCGGCACAGCCAGGGCGTGGTGAACGTCGAGTCGATGAGGAGCGGCAGGCCGGCATCGTGGGCGAGCGCCGCAAGCGCCGGGATATCGAGAACCTCGAGGCCGGGATTGCCGAGCGTCTCGCCGAACACGAGGCGCGTGTCGGGCCGGATCGCGGCGCCGAAGGCGGCGAGGTCGCGCGGGTTCACGAAGCTGGTCGTGATGCCGAAGCGCGGCAGGGTGTAGCCGAGCAGATTGCGTGAGCCGCCGTAGATCGAGGCCGAGGCGACGATATGGCTGCCGGTCCCCATCAGTGTCGCGATGGCGAGGTGAAGCGCCGCCTGGCCGCTCGCTGTGCAGATCGCGCCGACCCCGCCCTCGATCGCCGCAAGCCGTTCTTCGAGCACCGCGGTCGTCGGATTGGAGATGCGCGAATAGATGTGCCCCGCGCGCTCGAGGTTGAACAGCGAGGCGGCGTGCTCGGTATCGGGAAAGACGTAGGACGTCGTCTGATAGATCGGCACCGCGCGCGCTCCGGTGGCGGAATCGGGGCGCTGCCCGGCGTGCAGGCTCAAGGTGTCGAAGCGCGGTGCGCCACGTGGCGGTCGGGGACGCTCGGCCATCGCGGCCTCCCTGCGATCTGGCGCAGCGTAGCGGCGCGCCCACCGCCGCGCCAGCGCGGCCAGTCGCTGCGGCAGCGACCAAAAAAAGAGCCGCCCGGGGGCGGCTCAAAGTCTACAGGGAGGAAACATGCGACAGTCAGACGACGCGACGGCGTCGCGTCACGGTGGTGATGGTACGGGCGAACTGATAACGAATGGTTAACGCTCGCGATGATTGTGCTGGCATCGTTGCACGCCAGAACGAAGTGGGCCGCTCCCCGTGAAGGGGGCGGCCCGGGATCACACATCGGAAGTGGCGCTGGGTACTACGCGCGCGCAGCGGTCGCACCGCGGCGGCACATTGATACAATCGTTAGGTGCTTAACGTACAGCTACTACCCTCGATACAGGGAAAAACTAATCCATGTAGCATACGCCCCTATCCCGATGCGCGAGTCCCCTGCATGCCATCGGGGGGCGCCCTCAGCGCGCGGTCCAGCCGCCATCGACGGCATAGGCCACACCACGGATCTGTGCCGCCGCCTCGCTGCACAGGAACGCCGCCAGGGCGCCGAAGCTCTCGCTCGCCACCATTGCGCGCGAGGGTTGGTCGGCATCGAGCATCTTGCCTTCGGCCTCGTCGTGGGAGAGCCCCTGGATGTCGGCGAGCTCACCGATCACGCGGATCAGGAGATCGGTGCGCGTGTAGCCCGGACAGATCGCGTTGCACGTGATCCCCGTCGCAGCGGTTTCCAGCGCCACCGATTTCGTCAGCCCGACGATGCCGTGTTTTGTCGCGGTGTAGGCCGAAACGTTGGGGTGGCCGACCAGTCCCAGGGTCGAGGCGATGTTGATGATCCGCCCCCAATTGCGCGCCCGCATCTGCGGCAACGTCAGTCGGATCGCGTGGTAGGCGGCCGAGAGATTGACCGCGACGATCTCGTCCCATTCGGCGGGCGGCAGGTCCTCGATCGGGTGCGGATGGTTGGTGCCGGCGTTGTTGACCAGGATGTCGACGCGGCCGAAGCGCGCAACCGCCGCCGCGATCAGCGCCTCGACATCGTGCGGGCGGGCGAGGTCGGCCTGCTGGTAGTGGACCGCGACGCCGCGCGCGCGCGCGAGCGCCTCGACGACGTCCTTGGCTTGCTCTTCTGGGCGCCGGCCGCTCAGCACGACGGCGCAGCCCTCGGCGGCGAGCGCATCGGCGATGGCATAGCCGATGCCGAGCCGCATGCTCGATCCGGTGACCACCGCGCACTTACCCTTCAGCATCGCGCCCTCCCGGCCTGATTGCGTCGCAGCCTACGACAGCAGCGGCTCGATCCGGTCCATCGCCTGCGACAGGAGTTCGTTGGAGCTGGCGAAGCAGAGGCGCATGTAGCCCTCGCCGGTCGAGCCGAATGCAGCGCCGGGCGCCAGGCCAACCTTGCCCTCGAACAGCACCTCGCGGGCGAAGGCGATGCTGTCGCGCATGCCCTCTACCGCGAAGAACGCATAGAACGCCGCGTCCGGCGCGCTCATGCGCACCCGGCGCATGCCCGAGAGCCGCTGGTGCACGAGGTCGCGGGCGCGGTGGTAGCGCTCGACCAGGTGGGTGACGTAGGACTCGCCCTCACGCACGGCGACCACGCCCGCGTGCTGCGCAAAGGTCGCGGCACCGGCGACGTTGTACTCGTTCATCATCTCGAGCGTCGGGCCGAGCGCCGCCGGCGTCGTCAGCCAGCCCAGGCGCCAGCCGGTCATCGACCATGACTTCGAGAAACTGTTGACCACGAACAGCAGATCCTCGGGCTCGGCCACCTCGAGGAACGAGGGCGCGTGGTGGCGGTCGTAGACGATGCGCGCATAGACCTCATCGGCGATGATCCAGATGCCGCGCCGGCGGCAGAAGGCGAGGAGCTCGCTCTGCTCCTCGTTCGTCATCATCCATCCGGTCGGGTTGCTCGGTGAGTTCACCACCACGGCCCGAGTGTTGTCATCGCACGCCGCGAACACGCGCTCGAGGTCTAGGACCCACCCCCCGCCGCGCTCGCCCAGCGGTACCGCGCGGGGCTCGGCGCCCATGATCGTGACGTCGCCGAGGAAATTGGGCCACAGCGGGGTGACGTGGACGATGTTGCCGGTGTGGTCCATCAGGCACTGCATCGCCAGCATGATCGCGCTCATGCCCGAGGCCGTCACGGTGACACGATCCTCGCCGATGGGCCGGCCGTACAGTCCGCTCATGTACACCGCCAGCGCGGCGCGCAGCTCGGGAATGCCGCGATTGGGCGTGTAGAACGTGCGCCCCTCCGCCAGGGCGCGCGCGGCCGCATCGGTGATGAACTTGGGCGTCGACTCGTCACCCTCGCCGAACCACAGCGGGATGACGCCGGGCAGCCCGACGCCAAGCCGCGAGATCTCGCGAATGCGCGAGGTGGGGAGCGTGTGGATGGCCGGCCGCAGCGCGAGCTCCGGCCGCACCGGCCGATCCGGGCTCATGCCGGCACGAGCTCCTGGCGCTGGGTGCCGAGCCCCTCGATGCCCAGCTCCATGACGTCGCCGACCTTGAGGTACACCGGTGGCTTCTGGCCGAGCCCGACGCCAGGCGGCGTGCCGGTGGTGACCACATCACCCGGCTCGAGCGTCAGGAACTGGCTGATGTAGGCGAGCTGGAAGTTGCAGTTGAAGATCATCGTCGTGGTCGAGCCGTCCTGATAGCGCTTGCCGTTGACCTCGAGCCACATGTGCAGCTTCTGCGGCTCCGTGATCTCGTCGGTGGTCACCAGCCACGGCCCGATCGGCGCGAAGGTGTCGTGGCATTTGCCCTTCATCCACTGGCCGCCGCGCTCGATCTGGAACTCGCGCTCGGAGACGTCGTTGAGGATCGTGTAGCCGGCGATATGGCCGAGCGCCTTCGACTCCTCCACGTAGCGCGCCCGTTTGCCGATCACGAAGGCGATTTCCACCTCCCAGTCGGTCTTCTTGGCGCCGCGCGGGATCTGTACCGGATCGTAGGGGCCCGAGATGGCGTTGATGTGCTTGGTGAACAGCACCGGCTCCTTGGGGATCGGTAAGCCCGCCTCCTTGGCGTGATCGGCGTAGTTGAGGCCGACCGCAATGATCTTGCCGATGCGCGCCACCGGCACGCCGATCCGCGGCCTGCCGCGCACGAGCGGCAGGCTGGCGGGCTTGAGCCGGCGCAGCTTGCCGAGGCTGGTCGGCGTCACCGTCGTCGGATCGAGGTCGTCGATGATCCCGGAAAGATCGCGGATGCGACCCTCGGCATCCAGGAGCCCAGGCCGCTCGCGCCCCTTCTGGCCGTAGCGCAGCAACTTCATGATCGTCTCCTCGTTGGACGGGGGAGGCTAGCGACGGAAGAGCTGCTTGGCGGCGCCACGCAACGCGTTCTTGGCCGCCATCATCTCGCGCATCCGGGCGATCTCCGCCTCGAGCGCCGCGATGCGCTCGGACAGCTCCTCCAGCGACATCTCCTCGAGCTTGCGGACCGGCCGTGCCGCTCGTGGCTCCAGTTCATCAAGGTCCATGGCTCAGCTCCGCAATCCACTTTCACGCCAGTGTGGCCGGAACGCCGTGACGGTGCAACCGCACTTCGCCCGCCGCAGCCTGGTCCCGCTGTGCCGCCGATTCCCAAATGCCGCTGTTTGGGCGATGCTGCCGCGAAGGGCGTTCGGCCGGCGTGTGCCTGACCACAGGTCCGCGACCGTTTTCGCAGGAGAACCGACGATGAATCCGAACAAGGTGCTGTGGGAGAAAGGGGACTTCACCCGCATCGCCCGAAGCATGAGAAAGAGCGGCGAGACGGTGGTCAACGGTCTGGGCATTACCAATGGACTCAAGATCCCGGACCTCGGGTGCGGCGATGGAACGACGGCCATACCGGCGGCACGACGGGGCGCCCAGGTGCTGGGTGTAGACATCGCCCGAAACCTCGTCGAGGCAGGAAGCCAGCGGGCGCGCGAGGAGGGGCTGGCGAATTGCCGGTTTCAGGAAGGGGATGCCTGTAACCTGAGCGAACTCACGGACGGCTCCTTCGATCTGGTCGTGAGCATGTTCGGCGCGATGTTCGCGCCCAAACCGTTCGATGTGGTAAAGGAAATGGTGAGCGTAACGCGACCGGGCGGCCGCATCGTCATGGGGAACTGGATTCCCAATGACCCGACGCTGGTCGCGCAGATCCTGAAGATCAGCTCTGCGTATTCGCCGCCACCGCCCGAAGGCTTCATCAGCCCCATGAGGTGGGAACTCGAAAGCAATGTGATCGAGCGATTCTCTTCTGCCGGAGTACCGAACGATAACATCGCGTTTGTGCGCGATACCTATACCTTCGAGTTTCCCGACACCCCGACACGGTTCGTCGGGGAGTTCAGAGCATTTTACGGACCGACCATGAATGCTTTCGAGGCGGCCGAAAAGAACGCGAAGTCCAGCGACCTTCAGAGAGAGCTGGAGGAGTTGTTCCAGAGGCACAACACGAGTCCTATCAAGGACACCACCTCGATAACGGCGACGTATCTGCGCGTCACGACTCTGGTCAGTTAGCGCGAGACGGCCAGATCGACGCAAGCGCGAGTTCAAGCTGAGAAGCTGCCCAGGATATCGAGGAGCGTCGTGAGCGCGGACTTGCCAGACCAGATGACGGCGATCGCCATCACCACGCCGGGGGGGGCGGAGGTGTTGCAGCCGGTCGAGCGGTCGATGCCGGCGCCGGGCCACGGCGAGCTTCTGATCGCCTGTGCAGCGGCCGGGATCAATCGCCCCGACGTGTTGCAGCGCCAAGGCGGCTACCCGCCGCCACCGGGCGCTTCCGACATCCCCGGGCTGGAGATCGCCGGTGAGGTGGTCGCCATCGGTCCCGGCGTGGTCGGCTGGCACATCGGCGATCGCGCCTGTGCGCTCGTGGCCGGGGGCGGCTATGCCACGCATTGCCTGGCGCCGGCGATGCAGGCGCTGCCGTGGCCGGTGGGCGCCACTGCGGTCACCGCCGCCGCTCTGCCCGAGACCGTATTCACGGTCTGGCACAACGTGTTCGAGCGCGGCCGGCTCGGCGCGGGCGAGCGGCTGCTCGTGCACGGCGGCAGCAGCGGTATCGGCACCACTGCCATCCAGCTCGCCGCGGCGCTGGGCGCCCGGGTGTTCGCCACCGCCGGTTCGGATGCGAAGTGCCGGGCGTGCGAGCGCCTCGGCGCCGAGCGCGCGATCAACTACCGCAGCGAGGACTTCGTCGCCGTCGTCAAGGAGCTCACTGCCGGCGCCGGCGCCGATCTCATCCTCGACATGGTCGGGGGCGAGTATCTCGCGCGCAACCTCGAGGCGCTGGCGCTCGAGGGTCGGCTGGTGCAGATCGCGTTCCTCAAGGGACCGAAGGTCGAGGTCAACCTGATGCGCCTGATGCTGAAACGCCAGACGATCACCGGCTCGACGCTGCGGGCCCGCTCGATCGCCGATAAGGGCGCGATCGCGGCGGCGGTGCGCCGGCACGTCTGGCCGCTGCTCGAGGCCGGAAGGGTGGCGCCCGTCATCGATTCGACATTTGAGCTGCGCGAGGCTGCGGCCGCGCACATCCGCATGGAGGGTGGCGAGCATATCGGCAAGATCGTCCTGACGATCTGAGGCGGCGCGCCGTTCCTTGCCTTGGCCGGCGAACACGCTTATATGCCAAGGCCATAGGGTGGTGCTCATCGCCCTCTCCGCAAAAGACGTGAGGTGCGCGCATGGCTTTGCCTCTGATGCCCAAGGCGACAGCCGTCTGGCTGGTCGAGAATACCGCGCTCACGTTCGAACAGATCTCCGCGTTCTGCGGCATGCACGCGCTCGAGGTTCAGGGCATTGCCGACGGCGAGGTGGCGCTCGGCATCCAGGGCCTCGACCCGGTCGCCGGCGGCCAGCTCACGCGCGAGGATCTCCAGGCCTGCGAGGCCGACCCGAAGAGTCGCCTGACTCTCGCCGAGTCCTCCGTGCCGCTGTCACGGCGACCGAGCGGCCCGCGCTACACCCCGGTGTCCAAGCGCCAGGATCGGCCGAACGCGATCGCGTGGTTGCTGCGCTACCACCCCGACCTGAGCGATGCCCAGGTCGCCCGCCTGGTCGGCACGACAAAGCCGACGATCGCCTCGATCCGCGAGCGCACCCACTGGAACATTCAGAACATCCGGCCGCAGGATCCGATCTCGCTCGGGTTATGCGGGCAGATCGAGCTCGACGATGCGATCGCGACCGCGCACAAGCGCCAGCGCGTGGCATCGAGCGAGCCGAAGGCCAAGCCCGAGGCGCTGCGCCCGCCCAAGGCCGTCATCCTGCCGCCTCGGCCCGCAGCGGCACCGGAGCCTATGGCCACGTCCGACGAGAGCTCCGGCCGAACTGCGGAACCGACGCTCGAGCGCGTGTTCGGCCCCACCGCGCCCCGCGTCGCCGACGAGCGCGAGCGGGTGGCAACGCTGGCCGAGGTGTGGCCGACCGCGAAGCGGCCGGCGCCGGCCTCCTCCGACGACGAGGCGCCGAGCGACGGATAGATGCCGGCGCCTATCGCGCCGACGCGGCGCTGCTATGAGGCCAGCGCCGATAGCGGCCGCGCGTTAACACTTCCTGCACAGGATTGACGATGACATCGCCTGCCGATTTCAAGGTCGCCGACATTGCCCAGGCCGATTGGGGTCGCCGCGAGATTGCGATCGCGGAGACCGAGATGCCGGGTCTGATGGCGCTGCGCGCGGAGTACGCCAGCACCAAGCCGCTCCGCGGCGCCCGCATCGCCGGTTGCCTGCACATGACGATCCAGACCGCGGTGCTGATCGAGACGTTGCTGGCGCTCGGCGCCGAGGTCCGGTGGAGCAGCTGCAATATCTTCTCGACCCAGGACCACGCCGCCGCGGCGATCGCGGCCCGTGGCATCCCGGTCTTTGCCTGGAAGGGCGAGTCGGAAGAGGCGTTCTGGTGGTGCATCGACCAGACCGTGGTCGGACGCGAGGGCTGGCGGCCGAACATGATCCTGGATGACGGCGGCGACCTCACCACGGTGATGCACGACAAGTTAGCCTCGCTCATGGCAGATGTGCGCGGTATCAGCGAGGAGACCACGACGGGCGTCCATCGTCTTTATGAGCGTGCCAAGTCCGGCAAGCTCCTTGCACCTGCCATCAACGTCAACGATTCGGTCACCAAGTCGAAGTTCGACAATCTCTACGGCTGCCGCGAGAGCCTGGTGGACGGCATCAAGCGGGCGACCGACGTCATGCTCGCGGGCAAGGTGGCGGTCGTCTGCGGCTATGGCGACGTCGGCAAGGGCTCGGCCGAGAGCCTGCGCGGGCAGGGCGCCCGCGTGGTCATCACCGAGATCGACCCGATCTGCGCGCTCCAGGCGGCGATGGAGGGCTACCAGGTCATCACGATGGACGAAGCGGCGCCGCTCGGCGACATCTTCATCACCGCGACGGGCAACGTCGACGTCATCACCATCGACCACATGCGGGCGATGAGGGATCGCGCCATCGTCTGCAACATCGGCCACTTCGATTCCGAGATCCAGATCGAGGCGCTGCGCAACTACCCGTGGCACGAGGTCAAGCCGCAGGTGCACGAAGTCGAGTTCCCTGGGGGCAAGCGTCTGATCGTCCTGGCCGAGGGGCGACTGGTCAATCTCGGCTGCGCCACCGGTCATCCGAGTTTCGTGATGAGCGCCTCGTTCACCAACCAAGTGCTGGCGCAGATCGAGCTGTGGAGCAATCCCGGCCGGTACGCCCGCCAAGTCTATGTTCTGCCGAAGCACCTCGACGAGCGGGTGGCGCGGCTCCACCTCGACAAACTCGGCGTCCGCCTCACCACGCTCAACGCCAGACAGGCCGCCTACCTCGGGGTGCCCCTGGCTGGGCCGTACAAGCCCGACTACTACCGCTATTGACCGTGCGTCGGCGGGCAGCGGCGCCGCAGCCGTCCCGTCGGCCCGCAGCAAGTTTCTGTTAAGGTGAATCTGCGTCTAACGAATGACGGCCGTCGGGAAAGGCCGGGCATGCGGTGCAGGTACGAGGTGGGAAGCACTCTGCTGCGGAGCAGCCTCGGCCGCCTGCATCGCCCACCGGGCGCGGCGCGTCGCCCAGGCCTCGGCGCGCGACCTCGCGCTGCTCGAAGCGGCGCAC